>CAKKST010000152.1 GCA_919903585.1 Nitrospiria bacterium
TAATTATCTTTGCCTGAAACGGGAAAGGGAATTTGCAGAACTGGGAGAATCCTATAAAAAGTTCAGTGAATGGGTATCTGATACAAAGACAGGGGATAAGGACGAACTCTCTTTTATTCCTGATTTCTGGGCAAGGCTCTGCGGTGATTCGGATGACTGCAATGTTAGGGAATGTCCATTTTTCAATGACTGTTTTTATTACAGGCATTACAGGCAGCTTCACAAAAAAGATATCCTTGTAGTCAATCATTACCTCCTCATCTATGATGTCCTTTCTGATTTCAGTCTCCTTCCCTTCCATGAACAATTGATTATAGATGAGGCCCACAAAATTGAAGATATTATCTCTCATGTCTTTGGCAGCGCCTTGAGTCATTCAAGGATGGTGTGGTTTCTCTATCGTCTCAGGGGGTTGAAAATAGCCGTTGATCACCTCTTTGGGCCTGTAGATTCATTCTTTAAAAGGATGGATTTACCATCTCAGTCTATCTATCCTATCCCTGAGGACATAATAGAAGGGTTAAGAAACCTAAAGAGATTGCTGGCCCTGGACAAGGCGGTTTTTAGATTGAATGCCTATAAGGGATCGGCTGCCAGCAATGAGTTAAAGGATAAGATTGAAACGACCATCTCCTATATCAAGTCCCTTGCCAGAGATATAGATGATTTTATACAACAGGATGACGATGATAAGGTTTATTATGTTGGAGGAAACAAGAATGCCATAGAGCTTAAAAGCAATCTTGTGGAGGTACAAAAGCCATTTAATTATCTATTAAATGGTTATGACAGTCTGATTATGACATCTGCCACCCTGACATCAGGGGGGGGATTCAGTTTTATAAAGGAGCGGCTTGGCATAGCTGATCCCCAATCAGGGTCGGGGACAAGCCCCGTTAGAAGTTTACAAACCAAGGGCGAGAAAGTAACTGGCAATTTTGAAATCCTCAATGAGAGAACTTCTAACGGGGCAAGCTTTAGGGAGAAGGTGATAGGCTCGCCATTCAATTATAAAAAACAGGCGCTCCTTTACATTGATAAAACACTGCCCCTTCCTAATAAAGAGAAGGGTGAAGCCTTTCAGCAAGAGAGTATCAAGACTATAGAAGGGCTTATTAATGCCTCCAGAGGAAGGGCGCTGGTTTTGTTTACCTCATACAAACATCTTGATTTTGTGTCAAGGAATATCAGGATAGGCTACCCCTTCAAATCACAGGGGGATATGCCTTCTGCAAGGCTTGTCAACTGGTTTAAAAAGACTGAAAATTCCGTTCTCCTTGCAACAGCCACCTTTTGGCAGGGGATTGATATAAAGGGAGAAAGGTTAAGCCTTGTTGTGATTGTAAAAATGCCCTTTGGTTCACCCGGGGAGCCTGTATATGATGAGAGATGCAGAAGATTAGGGGAGCGATGGTTTTCTGATCTTGCACTCCCATCGGCTATCCTTCTATTAAGGCAGGGTTTTGGGAGGCTTATTAGAGGGCTTGATGATTATGGTGTAGTTGCCGTATTGGATACAAGACTTATCACAAGCTCCTACGGAAAAATTATCATCTCCTCCCTTCCTAAAATGGATATTACCCATAGCATTGAGGAGGTGAAAAAATTTTTTAACTCTATACCGCAACCAGTCCCTCCCCCGATAGATACACTCAAGGGCAGGCCTAAAGGGCCACAAACTCTTGCGGCTGCTAAGAGTTACAAGATATGCAATGATGATACTAAACTTGTCCCCGACCCCGATCGGGGAAAGGATAATCCCATTTCACAGATAGTAGCCCTCGGAAATTCTAATGATCCATCAGCAATCCCTGAACTTAAAGATTTTACAAGGAGTAAAAATGGCAATGAACGCAGATTAGCTGCCTCTGCCCTTGGAAGGCTCGCAAAATTTAAACCAGAAATCTACAAGGCAGTAGAGGCGCTGGAGCCTGTTATTAGAGGATAAAAAACCGCAGGTAAGGCAATATGCACTGAATGCCCTCGGTTGTATAGGCAGGGTGAACCATGAAAGGCTTAAGGCTATCATAGATAATTCAAATGAAAAGGAATATAATGTGTCATTGGCAAGAAGGTTGATTAAGAGGTTTAAAACATCATCTAACATTTCAAAGGAGGTATAAGCCATGTCAGAAAAAATGAATCATGAGGAGTTTGTAAGAAAGGCTGTTGTCAGTTTAAGAAAAGAGGGTTATAAAGGGATACATACTGTTTATTCAGGTTTTAACGAGGCCTTCAAAAAGTATTTTGTTGACGAGAATCCTGTGGAGGCAACCAATAAGCTGTCGCAGGAGGGGAAGATTGTTATAAGGCCTGTTAAGGGTGGTGTGATGCTGTATCTTCCTGAGGAGGCGCCGGCAGCTAAAGGCTCTGGCGATGAGGCGTTAAAGAAGATGGGGTTATAAGGTGCGTAGGGGCGAACGGCCGTTCGCCCTTATAAGTATTTGCATAGATGTAATAATATTGTTATTTTCTTCCATTCCATAAGTGAAGAGAGAAGGATAAAAAGTACCCATTGACTTTTAAGGAATTCGGGATTACAGTTAAATTAATTATGGCAGTGAATGGAATAAAAACAGTCTTCTTATTGGTTGCCCTTTCCCTTTTCTCCTGCAAGGCTTTTACGCCTTCGCCTGAAACAATTGTTGTCCCTATGAAGCCGAAGATTGCCCTTGTCCTTGGCGGCGGCGCAGCAAGGGGTTTGGCCCATGTTGGTGTTATAAGGGTATTGGAGCAGGAAAAGATCCCAATAGACCTTATTGTCGGCACAAGTGTTGGAAGCCTTATTGGCGCAGTATACGCATCCCATGCAAACAGCTTTGAACTCGAATGGGAGGCATTCAAGGTTACAAAGGATGACATCTTTGATTTTACAATCATCTATTCAAAGATGGGGCCTGTGAAAGGTGACAGGATTGAGGAGTTTGTCAACAGGGTTGTGCCTGTAAAAAACATAGAGGAGATGCGCATACCCTTTGCTGCGGTTGCCACTGACCTAAACACAGGCGAGATGGTTATCATAGACAAAGGTTCTGTTGCAAAGGCTGTTCATGCAAGCAGCGCCATACCGGGTGTCTTTCACCCTGTAAATTATCTGAACAGGACGCTTGTGGACGGAGGGGTTGTGAATAATGTGGCTGTTGATGTGGCAAGGCAGAGGGGCGCGGATATTGTAATTGCTGTTAATGTGGGCGCAAATGTAGTTAATTATGAGATTGGCAATCTCTTTGATATAAGCCTTCAGGCAGTAAATATAATGGGTAATGAGATAGCAAGATTTAAGATTAAAGGCGCGGATATTATAATTGCCCCTGCTGTCGGTAATGTGGGGATGCTGGACTTTGATCAGAAAAAAAAGTGCATGACTGAGGGTATTGCTGCAACACAGCGCGCAGTTCCTATAATTAAGGATAAGATAGGCGAATGGTTAAAGAAGAATAACCCTGCAAACAAGAGGCCTCAATAATGAAGGCAGTTTGCGGAAAATGGGTGGCCCCCCTTGCCTTTGAAGGACTTCCTATACATGCCTGATTTTTTTTATAAAGCGTCAATCGCCTCATTCAGAATATCAGGATAGTCTGTTATAATGCCGTCAACACCCATCTTGATAAGCCTTGCCATGTCTTCTCTTTTGTTTACAGTCCAGACATGTATCTTGATATTCTTCTTGTGCGCCTTTTCAATAAACTCCTCTGTAAGGAGATGGTAGTTTTCATGATGCTCGGGTATCTGAAAGGCATCGGCAGCAGGCATATAAATAGGCATCACCTTTAATCTCATGAAGATAACAAACATCCTTATCTCTGAAACAGATGCGCCTGTTGCAATAGAGCCTTTAGACACCCTGCGGAATCTCTTTATTGCATCATGGCTCTCAGAAACAACAAGCGCCTTCTCAGTCATATTGTGCGCTTTAATAAGTTGAAAAAGCCTTTCTTCTATTGGCGGGGCAAATTGTTTTATCTCAATATTTATCCTCTGATTCGGAAATTCAGCAAATACATCTTTTAAGGTCGGGATTGTAAGTCCCGCTCCCCTAAAGGGATAATCCTCTTGACCGTCTTTTTTAACAGCAAACCGATATCCAGCATCCAAACCTTTTATTTCTGATAGTGTAAGCTCATTGACCCCGCCTTTTCCATTTGTAGTCCTGTCAACTGTTGGGTCGTGTATTACAACCATCTCTCCGTCTCTCGTTGCATGCGCATCTATCTCAAGGACATCGGCGCCGACCTTTAATGCCTTTTTATATGCAGCAATTGTATGCTCAGGAGAAAGCCCGCGGCCGCCGCGATGGGCAATATTCAATGGTCTGTCTGTTTTCAGAAATGGCCTGTCAGGTCTTTTGAATAGAGGCATTTAATAATTCCTTATGTATCTTTAAGAATTGCAGGTCTTCTATTGTATCAATATCATACCAGAAGGGGAGGAGATATATAGAAGATAGCTGTTTTTTAGGCATCCTTTTTAATGTCTCCCTAAGCACATCCCTTGTGCCCCATTTTATGTTTTTGAAAATAGGCGGCGCCGCGCCCTTTACACCTATCAGATAATAGCCGCCGTCGCATGATGGGCCGACAACCAGACTCTTTTTATCAAGCGCAATGAAGGCATCATCAATATATTCCTTTGGAAGGCTCGGACTGTCGCATCCTATTATAATTACCTTTTTATAGCCGTCATTAAGGAGCTCTGTAAATGCGCTCTCCATCCTCTCGCCAAGGTCTTTGCCGTATTGTTTTATTAGATAGAATCCAAATCTCTTTGCAAGGGTTTTAAAATATGGATGATTCTCATCAGGGTAACAGGCAATAATCTTTTTGCAATCTTTGACCTTTTCTGCGATGCTTACGGCCTGCAATAAAAATTCTTTGTATAGTTTCAGCGCCTTTGCCTGCGAAAGGTTTTTTTGAAGACGTGTCTTTACCTTGCCTTTGACAGGCGCCTTTGCAAAGATAATTAAAGCATTCATACAGTGAGAACGCATGAGCAGTGGTATCCTGCAACCTCGTAATCAGGGTTGACTTGTCTTACTGAAGATATTGAGCAGGCTGCAATCTCAGAGCCCATTGAGTTATAGATAACAGGCGTCTTTTTGCTAAGGCTCTCCTTATCCACACCCTTTTCTGCCTGCAGCCACAGGGCATTCTCAATCAGCATCTTATAAGTATTGCAATATGGGTCTACTGCCTCAAGCCTGCCGGCGCCTGTTTTTATCTCTTCATTAAAATAGCCGTAGCAGAAACAGCCGCCTCCGCATATAAAGCGAAGATAACATCCGCGGCATTTTTCAATATCATTTAAGCTGCATTGCCTTATCTTTTTTGCCAAAGGCGAGTCAAGCCATAAATCTGATAGAGAATAATCTCTTACATTCCCTGCACTGAATCTTTTATCCCCTGCAATTGCAGCGCATGGATACACCTCTCCGTCTGAATCAACGCATAGCATCTCATAACAGCAGTTGCATAGGTCAGTCTTTCCGCCCTTTTTACCAGAAATACGCGCCTTAAATGATTCAGCATTATCAATGATAACACCTGCCTCTTTTGATGCCTCAATCAAACGTAACATTGTTTCTGATAATTCATCAGAAGAGATGTAAAGCTCATCCCTGAATCTCTGCATCCTGCCTTTAGGGTGCAGATAGAGGATATGGTGTGTTTTTATACCAAGCTGGGCAATAAACTTATGCGCCTCAACAGCGCTATCCTTGTTTAAACGTGTAAGTGTTGTAGTAATGGTTGGGGTAATGCCAGCCTCTAATAGCCCCTTTATTCCATTTACTGCAAGATCAAAACTCCCCTCTCCTCTTATGGAGTCATGGATTTTTGCATCTTGTCCTTCAAGGCTTATTTGAAGAAAGAGCTTCTTCTTGTTAATTGACGCTAATTTCTCTGCCTTCTCCTTTGCAAGGAGCGTCCCGTTTGTAAGGATAACAAGCTCCCTGTCCTTTGTTATATAGTTAATCAATGTAAATATGTCATGTCTTAAAAATGGCTCGCCGCCGGTAAAGTAAAATCGTCTTACTCCGAGCGACTTTGCCTCATCAACAACCCTGATTATATCTGTTGCGCTGAGTTTATCTTTTTCTTCCTCGCCTGCTGAAACGAGGCAGTGTTTACACTTCAGATTGCATGAGTTATTGGTGTATATCCAAAGCTCTGTGAGCCTCTTTGGCTCAATTACCATCCCCCTGCCCGGATAGTCTCTTTTGCAGCCTTCCTCAACAAAACCCTCTTCTTTAAGGCGAGAGGTAAAACTCTCTGATTCAAGGCTGCCGCTCTTAATTATACCACCCTTAATAATCTCTGCCCCTGCCTTGTTACAGCTTATCCAGTTTGGCGCATCAGGGTCAATAAAGAGATGCAGTTTCCCTTTTTTTAATTCAATGATATTTTTTTTAATCTCCATATCTGTAAGGCGTCTCCAAAGAGATTCCTTGCTCTAAAATATACCATCTTAATAAAGATGATACAACAATTTTTTTCCTGCTTTTTGGTCTTGACTTTGACTGCCAAATATCATAAACTATAAAAACTTACATGACGTGACGCGGGGTGGAGCAGCCTGGTAGCTCGTCGGGCTCATAACCCGAAGGTCAGAGGT
>CAKKST010000153.1 GCA_919903585.1 Nitrospiria bacterium
CCCTTCAGCATCTTAAAAAATGCATCTACCAAATCAGGGTCCCACCATCCCCTTTTTACCTCTTCACGCAGGATGTTCTCTGCTGTTTCCAGCGGAAGGCCCTTTCTGTACGGCCTGTCTGTAATCAGGGCATCGTAGATATCAACAATCGCCATTATCCTCGCGATAATTGGTATCTCATCCTTTTTCAGGCCGTCAGGATAACCTGAGCCGTCAAGTTTTTCATGATGGGAGCGGATAACAGGGAGGGAGCTGGCAAGGGTCTTTAGATTCCTGCATATCTCCGCGCCCTTAACAGGATGGCTCTTCATCTTTTCAAATTCCTCGGGCGTGAGCTTGCCGGGCTTGTTTAATATGGCCTCATCAATGGCGATCTTTCCAATATCATGAAGGATGCCGCCGTTTTTGAGTGCATCCTGGTCAGCATCAGAAAGCCCTGCCTCTTTTGCGAGGGAAACGCTAAATTCGGAGACCCTTTCACAGTGGCCTTCTGTATATCTATCCCGCGCCTCAATGGTCCTTGCAAGTGTGAAGATAACATCCTCTGCCGCCTCAAGGCTGTCATTTAAGCGCTTCGTCCTCAGAAGCGCCCTCACACGGGCCATCAGCTCCAGCTTATTAAATGGCTTGGAGAGAAACTCGTCAACACCAAGGTCAAGGGCCTTTATCTTATCCTCCATATCCCTCAAGGCAGTAATCATCACAACAGGTATCAGCCTTGTCTTATTATTTCCCTTGAGCCTCTTGCAGACCTCAAACCCGTCCATCTTCGGCATCATGGCATCAAGAAGAATCAGGTCAGGCGGGTCGCCGTCCACAAGTTTCATCGCCTCAACGCCATTTGCCGCAGTAAGGGTATCATAACCGCCCTTCTCAA
The DNA here is from genome assembly GCA_919903585.1 of Nitrospiria bacterium. Lineage (GTDB taxonomy): Bacteria > Nitrospirota > CAKKRA01 > 9FT-COMBO-42-15 > 9FT-COMBO-42-15 > JACPZJ01. Next base: position 878 of record CAKKST010000153.1, read on the forward strand.
GATATGCAGAGAGGAGCTCCACATTTGCAGGCTCATCGTCAACAACAAGTATTTTGGGAAATTTATTTTTGTTCATTTGAGAATGCTCCTAAGCCGTCATTCCAGCCCCTGCACCGTATGGTGCAGGGGTAAACTCCAGCGTGAATCCAGTTCCATTGTTTATGTCAGGATTTTCTCTCGTTTGAGCCCTTGAATCCTTCATCCCGTGAATCCTTAAGCTTTGTTCCTTTAAATAGAAAATCCGCTATTGTCGCTGTAAAGAGTTTTATATTAATCGGCTTTGATACATAGCCGTTGCAGCCTGCGGCAAGCGCCTTTTCCCTGTCGCCCTTCATTGTGTGCGCAGTTACTGCTACTATCGGTATATTTTTGAAGCCTTCTTTTTCTTTTAGCAGTCTTGTGAGGGTAAGGCCGTCCATGCCGGGGAGTTGGATGTCCATTACAATAAGGTCGGGCTTCGCAACCTTTAGGAGTGTGATGGCCTCTTCGCTGTTATAGGCCTGAACAATCTGATACCCCTGCGCCTCAAGGATATCCTTTAATAACTCCATATTGAGGGGGTTATCCTCAACAATTAGTATTTTTTTGTCCTGTCTTATCAAGATGCATCCTCTTTCTCCCCCGATACCCTTCCTTCCGCAGTTTTTATTAACTCCTCTTTTGTGATGGCATCATCAGGATAGGAGGCCATGCCGATCCTTACAGAGAGTTTTATATTTTTTTCTGTAGCCCCCCTGTCCTTCAGAAATCCGTTTATCCTTGCGGCAATTGACCTTCCGCCTGTCTTATCCGTGCCGGCAAGGATGCCGATCACCTTCATATCCTTATAGAGAAAGACCTCGTCTTTCCTGAATCTTAAATCGTTCCGAAATATCTTCTCTATATCAGCCGCTGCCTTCTTATATCCCTTCTCGCCAAGGCTGGCCGTCATCTCACCTGAATTCATTATTTCAGCAATTATAAGGGTAAGGGGAAGGTGATTCTTTCTTGCATGATTTATGTACCTCTCAAGGGAGAGGTCAAGCGTCATCTCTTTGTAGTAAGGGAGGACAAAGCTGAATCTGCTCCCATTGCCAAGACGACTCTCCACCCAGATATGGCCGCCGAGCAGGTCAATCAGCCTCTTCACAAGGACAAGGCCAAGTCCTGTGCCTTCATACTCCCTCGTGTAGCCCGAATCTATCTTCTCAAAACATTGAAAGAGCCTCTCCTGATCCTCTTCAGAGATGCCGATGCCTGTATCGGATACAGTGAATCTTATAAAATCCCCTCCGCACATCTGCATTATAGAATCACTGATGGCTGCGCCCTTTGGGAGTTTATCCTTTTTTATTATTGCGGCATCTATCCCCACCTTGCCCTTTGCAGGCGTAAACTTTACAGCATTATCAAGAAGCTGAAAGATTATCTGCCTGAACTTTGCCTCATCCATCACAATTGAACCGATCCCCTTGTCAATCCTTGCTTCTATGGATATTCCCTTCTTTGCGGCATTATCCATGGCCGTTTTCAGGATATCTTCAATAAGCTGGGCAGGGGGAAATTCCATATAATTCAGCTCTGCCTTGGATAGCTCTACTTTAGATAAGTCAAGGAGGTCGTCAATCAGCCGCAGTAGCTTCCTGCCGCCGCTCAGGATATTATCAACATATCTTCTCTGTTTCCCTGCAAGGACGTTGTCAGTGTCATCAAGAAGAAGATCGGAAAAGCCTATGATTGAATTTAAGGGCGTCCTCAGCTCATGGGATACATTGGACAGAAATTCTGTCTTTGCCTTCTGCGCCTTTTCAAGTTCCTTATTCTGTTCCTGCGATTCCTTAAGGACATTCTCAATCCTCCCCTTTTCCTTTTTAAGCTCAACTGCTATATCCTCAAGCCTCCTGTTTGCCTTCTCAAGCTCAATCCTGTGCCTCTCCTCAGCCCTCTTTCTTTCAAGCTTCTCCTGATGAAGGTCAATGGTCTTATTTATTAAAAGAGGCAGAATGGCAAAATCAGGCGGCTTTTGTATATACTCATACGCCCCCTGCTTTATGCTCTCTGCAGCGAGCTTAACATTATCAGCGCCTGCCCCTGTCAGCATGATTACCGCAATATCCTCCCATTTATCTGATAACTTCTTTAATACATCAAGGCCGTTTTCGCCATTAAGTTTATAATCAAGGATAATGAGATGCGGACGGTTCTCTTTTATCTTCCTGAAACACTCCTCTCCGCTTGCTGCCTCATCAACATAAAAGCCCCTTTTCTCCAAAAGGGAGCAGATGGAATCCCTGATGCCCTTTTCATCATCAACTATAAGAATCTTTCTTGCGGTCTCAAGCATAATGTCAAATCACATACATGGAATCATTATTTTTATATGAGGGCGTACCCCTGCTTCCTAATGAATTATACCTTAATATTCCCTATTTGACAAGATTTTGCCCTATTTTGGCTTACAATATATTGTGGCATCTCATAGCCAAATACACATCTAATTGTATTTTCCCCTTTACATATCAGGAAAAATATGTTATTTATGAGGCAGGCTAAAGGCGTAAGGCAAAAGGCTAAAGGGTTTAATTATTTTTCTTTCCCTTTGCCATTAGCCTATTACCTAATTTTAAGGAGGAGAGATGTATTTATCAAGATTAGAAATCCTCGGTTTTAAATCCTTCTGTGACAAGACAAATGTTGTATTTCAGCCCGGCATAACTGCCGTTGTCGGCCCGAATGGGTGCGGAAAGAGCAATATCGCAGATGCAATACAGTGGGCGCTGGGAGAGCAGAGCGCCAAGACGCTTCGGGGCGAGAAGATGGAGGATGTAATCTTTAACGGTACAGATAACAGAAAATCCATTGGCATGGCAGAGGTGAATCTCATACTTACTGATGTGAGCGGCCAGCTTCCTGCAGGATTCGGCGAATACAGGGAGCTGCAGATAACAAGGAGGTTATACCGCTCAGGCGAGAGCGAATACTACATAAACAAGATCCCATGCAGGCTGAAGGATATAAGAGACCTTCTGATTGACAGCGGCATTGGCGCAAAGGCGCATACAATAATTGAGCAGGGCAAGATGGACGAGATACTAAGCTCAAAGCCAACAGACAGAAGGACAATAATAGAAGAGACCGCAGGGATAATGAAATTCAAGATAAGGCGGAATGAGGCAATGAATAAGCTTGAGGCAACGAACCAGAACCTCCTCCGCGTGAATGATATAATCAGCGAGATAAAGAGGCAGATAAACTCGCTTGACAGGCAGGCAAAGAAGGCAGAGAAATATAAAAAATTGAAAGAGGAGCTCAAGGATATTGAGCTTAGGCTTGCATCAAAAAACCTCTCTTCACTGGAATCAAAGAGAGATGAGACCACAAGGGAATTAACGAATCAACTGGATGCAGAAATAAGGGTTACGACGGATATTGCAAAGATTGACTCCCAGATTGAGGAGGATCGCCTGTTAATTACACAAAAGGAGGGGGAGATTGCCGGGATAGGGCAGAAGATACTTGAGCTTGAGAATATGATACACAGGAATGAAGGCCGCATAGAGATGCTCAAGGAAAAGATTGGCGCCTTTAACAGCCAGTCAGAAAGAGGGGCTGTAGAGATTGAAGATATTAAAAGAGAGATAAACCAGCAGAAATATCAGCACAGCCTTGCAAAGGCAGAGAGGGAGCAGTTTGAGGCGCTTTTAAAAGAGAAGGGCGCCGCCTTAAATGAAAAAGAGGAGGCATATACATCCCTGCTAAAACAGGAAGATGAGATAGAAAACAGCCTTGAGGATGAAAAGAAGGACTTATTCAGGATTATTACAGAGATAACAAATATAACCAACCAGATAAACAGCCTTGAATCACGGATATCTGATACAGAAAAAAGTGAGGATCGCACAAGGGTAGAGAACGAAGGCCTCTTAAATGAATATGAGAGGATAAAAGGTGAATTAAAGAATACAGAGGAGGCATTCGCATCCATCAGGGCTTTATTAAACAACAGGAAGGCTGATTATTCCGAGTCAGTAAAGGATATGGAGAGGAGGCAGAATGAGATAAAGGGGCTGGAAGGTAATCTCCTTGCAGAAAAAGAGTCCCTGAGCGCTGCAGCGGCGCGGCTATCTTCTCTTTCTGATATGGAAAAGAACCTCACAGGTTATCAAGAGGGTGTTAAAAAGATACTAAGCACAAAAGAGAGCCTTAGCGGCATCCATGGCATTGTGGCAGACATGATTGAGACAGAGCCGAAATATGAAATGGCAGTAGAAGCGCTGCTGGGAGAGAGGCTGCAAAATATAGTCATTGAAACGCATCAGGATGCAAGGAAGGCAGTGGAATATCTCAGGGCAGAGGGGGGCAGGGGCACCTTTATCCCGATGAAGCTTAGAGAAAAAAGGAATGAGGCATATATT
>CAKKST010000154.1 GCA_919903585.1 Nitrospiria bacterium
CGATTGTAAAGGTTACCAAACAGCTTATTGAGGTTGAGGAGATAGCATTTTTTGTTGCTGATGACGGAAACCTTCTGCTTAAAACATACTCAGGTTTTTCAAAAGATGCGGCTGTCGCTATGGGTAAGATACCAATAGGAGATGGCCGTATTGGATGGGCTGCAAAAAAACAGATCATCATGTTTGCTGAGGATTTTAAAACCGAAAGCATCCTGATAAAAGAGCAGTTGCAGCAGAAGGGGACAGGCATTAGAACTGATGTTTGCGCGCCGCTGGTTCACAGGGGAAAGCTCTGTGGCCTGCTGGCAATAGGGAAGCTTTCAAAGGATTTCAGGAATATCAAGAAATTCCTGATGATGATAACACATCTCTCTGCTGCCACGATGGAGAATATCAATCTCTTCTTGGAGGTGCAGCATCAGGCAAATATAGACGGCCTTACAAAGCTATACAATATTACCTATTTCCATAAACAATTAGAGGTTGAGCTTGATAAGGCAGGGAGGTTTAATAGAAATTTTATTGTATTCCTGTTTGATATAGATAATTTCAAGGCTTACAATGATCTGAACGGCCACCCTGCAGGAGACCTTGTTCTTTCAGCTATAGGGAGGCTTGTGAAAGAAAATTTAAGAACAATTGATGTCCCAGCGAGGTATGGCGGCGAGGAGTTTATAATTATGCTTCCTGAGACAGGAGGTGATGCAGGCATGCAGATAGCAGAGCGAATAAGAAAGCAGATTGAAGAGCTGAATCTGATCTATCCACAGAATATGCCTTGGGGAAGGATTACAATAAGCGGCGGTATTTCAACATATCCTGTTGATGGTAAAGATCCTAATGTGCTTATTAAGGCAGCAGATGTTGCCCTTTACAGTGCTAAGAGGAGCGGTAAAAACAAGATAGTGCCTCATGAACAGGCCTTTACACACCCTGATTAAATTATTGAATATTTATTTTTATCTCTGCCTTTGACCTGAGCTTTTTGATGTATTCCTCAAGTTTTTTTGCGGTCTCCCTTTCTGTTAATAATGCCTCAATCTCTCCCCGTACTTCATCTATAGTTTTATTATTAAATCTTGATAGGTTACCATCATAGAATTTTTTAATGTCCTCCTCGGAAATCCTCACAAAGAACCTTATCCTCTGATTAACAAACATAACTGAGATTATCTGCTCCCTGATCTGTGACTTGAACTCCTCCAGATCCATTCCCCATTTCTCTAATGCCCTTATAAATTCTGTTTCTGATGAAAACCCTTTCTTTATTTCTGTCAGCGCCTCTGTTATTTCAGTGTCAGATACATTTGTCATCCCAAATCTCTCTGCCTCATTTATCAGCAGGTTTCTGTCAATAAGCTCCCAGAGGGTTTCTTTGCTAATAGAGTTTTCATCTCCATCCCCCCTTGGTAAAGGGGGATACCCCTCTTTCTCCCCCCTTTCTATGGGGGGAAGAAGGGGGGTTGGGGTTAGCTTCTTTATTTCAATAGCGGCATTAAGGGCGCTTAAGGTAATAATTTTATTATTTACAACAGCGGCAACCCTTTCAACTGTCTTTGACTCTGCATTTGAGATGAGGAGCAATAAAGAGATGAAAAATATAATTGATTTACCCGATGATACCAAATTCATACTGTATAATCCCGATAGCTGTTATGGCAGCGGTCTCTGCCCTTAAAATCATATCTCCCATAGTGACAGAGATAAATCTGTGTTGTCTTGCAAGCCCTACCTCTTTCTCTGTGAATCCGCCCTCAGGACCGATCAATATGCCGGCCACTTTAATATTTCCTGAAAAACTTCTGAGGATAGTCTTTAACCTGTTTGTTCGTTCACCTTCCCAGAGAATAAGGCCAAGGTCAATACCCTTCATGTTCTCAAGGGTATCTTCAAAACCTTTTAAATGCCCTATTTCTGGTATATCCCATCTCCCGCACTGCTGTGATGCCTCCTTTGCGATCTTCTGCCATCTTTCTTCCTTTATAGCAGATCCTTCTTTAATTTTAACAATTGTCCTCTCACTGATTACAGGGATGATCTTGGCTATGCCGAGTTCTGTTGCCTTCTGTATTAACATATCCATCTTTTCGCCTTTTAAAATAGACTGGGCAAGAATTATTTCCTTGGAGGGTAATTGTGATGATTCTTTGATCTCTAAAATCTTTGCTAACGCCCTTTTATTATCAATCTCAGTCAGCTCAATCAGGTATCTCCTTCTCTTATCATCGCCTGCCCATATCCTGTCTCCCTTGGCTAACCGCAGCACTTTTTTAATATGCCTTAAAGTAGCATCTGCAATAACTATGTGGTTGTTAATGATATCCTTTGAATTGATAAAAAATAGGTTAGGGCCTGGCACTTATGCACTCGCTTATATTTTTATTGTCTCTTTCATCTTCTTAAAAAAACCCTTGCCTGAACTTATCTCCTCACCGCTGATCTTTGCGTATTCTTCAAGCAGATCTCTTTGTCTTGCATTAAGCTTTGAGGGGATTTGGACAATAACCCTTACAATCTGATCTCCCTTTCCATATCCCCTTATATTTGGAATCCCTTTACCCTTTAGCCTGAATGTTGTCCCGCTCTGGGTGCCATCAGGTATTTTTAAATCTGTCTTTCCGCCATCTAGTGTCGGCACCTCTATCTCTGTCCCGAGGGCTGCCTGTGCAAGGCCGATGGGCGACTCACAGTATATATCATTACCATCCCTTGTAAATACAGGATGATCCCTTACAATAATCACCACATAAAGATCGCCGGCATGGCCGCCATGAGCTCCAGCCTCTCCATCACCTGTAGACTTTAATCTTGTGCCTGTCTCAACACCGGGCGGCACCTTTATTGATAGGGTGCGCTCTCTCTTAATCTTTCTGGCGCCGCGGCATTTATTACATGGGTGCGTGATAATCCTTCCCTCGCCATGGCACTTGCTGCAGGTTCTGCTTATTGTAAAAAAACCCTGCTGGAACCTAACCTGCCCGCTGCCGCGGCAGTTAGGACATGTTGCAGGCTCTGTACCGCCTTCTGTCCCCCTGCCATTACATTCAGAACAGGTCTCCATTCTTGGGATATTTATCTTTGTTTCATAACCAAAGGCAGCCTCCTCAAGGCTGATCTCAAGGTTATATCTTAAATCAGCTCCCCGCTCGGATCTCTGGCCTCCTCTTGTGCTAAAACCAAAAAAGTCGCTGAATATATCGCCAAATACATCGCCAAAATCCCTGAAGCCTTCAAAGCCTGCCCTGTCCATCCTGTGGCCGTAGAGGTCGTAGTCCCTCCTCTTTTGCGGGTTACTCAGCGCCTCATAGGCCTCGCTTATTTCCTTGAACCTTTCTTCTGCCGCTTTATTATTCTGATTTCTGTCAGGGTGATGGTCCATGGCAAGTTTGCGGTAGGCCTTTTTTATCTCTGTCTCTGAGGCTTCCCTTCCCACACCCAAGATTGTATAATAATCATTCTTTGCAGCCAATTCCCCACCTTAAACAAAAAAAAGCCGGAGATTTTTCCCCCGACTTTTTTTGTTCACGCTCCTTTTTTACTTTTTACCCTTATCAACCTCTTCAAATTCTGCTTCCACAACCTTCTCGTCCTTCTTTGCTTCGCCAGCGCCTGACTGCGCCTCGGCAGCCCCCTGCTGGGATGCGGCTGTCTTTTTATACATCTCCTCTGCAAGCTTATGGGATGTATGTGAAAGCTCTGAGACAGCAGATTTAATTGCATCTGCATCATTCCCAGATACAGCCTTTCTTGTGCTCTCAACTGCCTCCTGAATCTTAACCTTTTCATCAGGCAGTATCTTATCCCCGTATTCTGCGAGGGACTTTTCTACTGAATAGATGAGTGTATCAGCCTCATTTCTCGCCTCTGCGAGCTGCTTTTTCTTCTTGTCCTCTTCTCCATGCGCCGCTGACTCCTTTACCATCTTCTGTATCTCTTCCTCTGACAGGCCGCTTGATGCTGTAAGCTTAATGGACTGCTCCTTGCCTGTGCCGAGGTCTTTTGCAGAGACATGGACGATGCCATTGGCATCTATATCAAAGGTAACCTCTATCTGGGGCATGCCGCGCGGCGCAGGGGGAATTCCTACAAGCTCAAACTGGCCGAGGAGTTTATTATCTGACGCCATCTCGCGTTCGCCCTGAAATACCCTGATAGACACAGCAGGCTGATTGTCTGTTGCAGTGGAAAATACCTGGCTTTTTTTTGTCGGGATGGTAGTATTCCGCTCTATTAATTTTGTAAAGACGCCGCCGAGTGTCTCAATACCGAGCGAGAGCGGGGTAACATCAAGCAGGAGGACATCCTTTACCTCGCCTTTTAAGACGCCTGCCTGAATGGCAGCGCCAACAGCAACAACCTCATCAGGGTTTACCCCTTTATGAGGCTCCTTGCCAAAGAATTCCTTTACAACCTGCTGCACCTTTGGCATCCTTGTCTGGCCGCCGACAAGGACTATCTCATTTATATCCTTTGATGTAAGGCTGGCATCAGACAGCGCCCTTCTGCATGGCTCAATGGTCTTCTGGATCAGGTCATCTACGAGCTGCTCAAGCTTTGCCCTTGAGAGCTTGATATTCAGATGTTTCGGCCCGCTGGCATCAGCAGTAATAAATGGCAGATTTATCTCTGTCTCAAGCGATGATGAGAGCTCAATCTTTGCCTTTTCTGCCGCCTCCTTTAATCTCTGCAGGGCCATCTTGTCATTTCTTAAGTCAATACCCTGATCCTTCCTAAACTCTGCAACAAGCCAGTCGATTATCCTTAAATCAAAGTCATCGCCGCCAAGGTATGTATCGCCATTGGTTGACTTTACCTCAAACACACCCTCCCCAAGTTCAAGGACTGTCACATCAAATGTCCCGCCGCCGAGGTCATATACAACGATCTTTTCGTCTTTCTTCTTCTCCAGACCGTATGCGAGGGATGCTGCAGTCGGCTCATTTATAATTCTCAAAACATTTAAACCTGCAATCCTGCCGGCATCCTTTGTGGCCTGCCGCTGGCTGTCATTAAAATATGCAGGTACAGTGATTACCGCCTCTGTAACCTTTTCCCCAAGATAATCCTCTGCTGTCTGTTTCATCTTCTGCAATATCATGGCAGAGACCTCTGCAGTGCTGTAATTTTTACCTCTTATAACTACCTGCTCGTCTCCATTAGGCGCCTCTGTAATCTTATAGGGGAGCTTTTTTATTGCATCCTGCACCTGATCGGAATTGTATTTTCTTCCAATCAATCTCTTTATGGAATAGATTGTATTTTCAGGGTTTGTAATGGCCTGCCTCTTTGCTATCTGGCCAACAAGCCGTTCGCCGCTCTCTGCGATTGCCACCACAGAGGGTGTAATCCTGCTGCCTTCAGCATTGGCAATAACAACAGGCTCGCCCCCCTCCATTACTGCAACACAGGAATTTGTTGTGCCAAGATCAATTCCAATAACCTTTGCCATTTATACCTCCTTTAGATAATAGCTGACAGCTTTCAGTTAAGAATAGGTCTTATAAGTCTTATATGACCTATTCTTCTATTTCCTCTTTAATCTCCTCTTTTTCCTCTTTCTTCTTTGCAACACTCACCAGTGCAGGCCTCAGGAGCCTGCTGTTTAATAAATAGCCCTTTTGAAATTCATTTATAATAATATTATCCGCATACTCATCTGTTTCTATATGGCTTACCGCCTCATGCCTCGCTGGGTCAAAGGGTTCGCCGATAGACTTTAGCTCTGTAACATCAAAATTGACAAGTATATCCTTAAACTGTTTTAATATCAGTTCCACACCGGCTATTAGTCCCTTAATTGCCTCTTCCTCTTTCTGCGAATTACCCTTTGCATGTTCCACAGCCCTCTCAAGATTATCAATTGCAGGGAGCAGCTCCTTAATCAGCTTCTCATTGGCAAATTTCAGGAATTCATTCTGATCCTTTACAGCGCGCTTTTTATAATTTTCAAATTCAGCATAGGCCCTTAAATATTTGTCATGATTCTCTTTTGCCTCTTTATTTTTCTTCTCTAATTCGCTTTTAAGGTTTTCTACCTCAGCGGCGGGATCCTCTTTTGCAGTTGGTTCTTCCTCAACGTCGCCTGCCTCCTCAACCTCCTGAGATGACGGCATCCCGCCTTCTTTAATCTCTATGTCCTCGCTGTTGTCTGGCATAAAATATTAATACTCCTTGCTAATCGTCCTTGAAAGTATCCTTGCTGTTACATCAACAAGGGGTATCACCCTTGTATATTCCATTCTTGTCGGGCCTATTACACCTATTGTTCCAATGACCCTGCTGCCATCTCTATAGTTGGCTGCAACAACGCTGCAGTTATTCAGGACCGAATTTCCAGTCCCTATATATACCTTAACACCTTCACTGTCAAGGCATTTATTGAGAAAATTCAGAATGGTATGCTTCTCTTCAAAGGCATTTACAAGGGACTTCATCTTATCCATATCTGATGAAAATTCCGGCAGGTTGAGGACATTTGCAGCCCCTTCTAAGAATATGCTTCCATTCTCTGAAAATGCGCTTTCGCTATCTTTAAGAACCTTAAGCAGGAGATAACTATAATGAGCATTGTCTGCCCTCATTTCCTCCAGCAGCCTGTTTCTAATCTCGGCTATTGTAAGGCCATTGAATTTCGTATTTACATAGTCAGCAATCCTGTCCAGCTCCTTCTGGCTGTAATCCTCGTCAATATCAAGGACCTTATTCTGAACGATCCCCTCCTGTGATACGAAGATGGCTATAATATTTTTTTTTGCGAGTTTTATAAATTTAAGATGCTGGAATATGGTATTTGTAAAGCATGGCATAGTAGCGACACCGCTGTAATGCGAAAATATGGAAAGGATCACGGATGTCTCGTGCATAAGCTCCACAATATCCATTTTTTTCTGATATCTTTTTTCAAACGCTTCTTCATCTATACATGCTAATTCATTTTCACTCATTAGATTATCAATATAATATCGGTAACCACTTTCAGTCGGAATCCTTCCCGAGGATGTATAGGGATGGGTGAGGAGGCCCATCTCCTCCAGATCGGACATTATATTTCTTATGGTAGCAGGGCTCAGGCCGAAATCATATTTTTTTGAGATCGTCCTTGAGCCGATAGGGCCGCCTGTCTCTATATAGCTTGTTATTACTGCCTTTAATATCCTTTGATTTCTATTATCCATGTCCTGATAGTCTTCTATATAACCTTTGCCCCGAAAATGGGCATTGTAGGCACGAATTTATTCGTGATAGTGTTGCACGGTTAAAATGCACGGTTAAAACCGTGCCTACTATCCGTGAAGCCCCTTTAGCCTTAATCAGAGGTCTTATGATTATATTAAATTTTGGTGAATTTTGTCAATATTTTGTTATACTTGAATTTATGTGGAAAAAATGCTAAGATTTAAACAATTAAAATAAGATAAAAGGGGAAGATGGAATGTATCTTGAATATTTCAGCCTTACAGAGCAGCCTTTTAATATGACCCCTGACCCTCGTTTCTTTTATTTTAGCAAGAAGCACGAGGATGCCCTTTCAAATCTCCTTTTTGGCATATCCGGAAGAAAGGGATTTATAACCATTACAGGTGAAATCGGCACAGGAAAGACCACACTCTGCCGGCTTCTTTTAAATAAGCTTGATAAGACAGTTAAGACATCTCTTATCTTTAATCCAAACCTAACGACAATTGAACTTCTTCAGGCCATAAATGAGGACTTTGGCATTGAGGGAAAGAGCATCTCAAAAAAGGAACTGGTAGATGCCCTTAATATCTTTCTTCTTAAGGCATTAAAGGATGGCGGCAACGCAGTATTGATTATTGATGAGGCGCAGAATCTTACACCTGAATGTCTTGAAGAGATCAGGATGCTTTCCAATCTTGAGACAGATAAGGAAAAACTGCTCCAGATCATTCTTGTTGGCCAGCCCGAGTTGAGAAAGAAACTTGATTTAGAAAGGCTGAAACAATTAAATCAAAGGATTGCACTCCGTTATCATCTTGAACCATTTGATGAAAATGAGACAAAGGAATATATCCTCCACAGATTAAAAATAGCAGGCGGCAGTGATAAGGTATTCTTTACAACGCAGGCCATGGATAAGATATATGAATACAGCAAAGGCACACCGAGGCTTATTAACCTTTTATGCGATAAGGCGCTCCTCGCCGCCTTTGTTGCTGATACAAAGACTATTTCGCATCATTTAGTCAAGACTGCAATCACGGATCTGAGGGGTGACAGCCAGATTCAGGAAAAATGGCCGGCGATTTTTAATGAGAACAGATTTCCTGAAAGAAATACCATCACCAAGCCCCTGTCTATCGCAGGCATATCATTAGGCGTGTTATTAATCTTTTCTATTATCTTTTGGCAAAAGACAGCGCTCATTGGCGCAATATCAGGTGATAAGGCAGACAACAGACTGCAGACCATAACAGCGCCACAGATTACTGAAACACTAAATTATGATAAGGATGATATCCTGAGGGTAAAGGAGCAGAAGGATTCCCTGCCGGCATCTATTATGACATTATTAAAGATCTGGAGGGTGGAATTCCTGAAAACCGATATCTCTTTCCTGAAGAACATGGGTAATGTGGAGCAAAAGGGGCTTGTAAAGAATTTTGGTTTTGAGATATATAGTCTGGATAAATCTGATTTGATAGAGTTATTAGATTATCCGGCGCTTGTGAATATTTCAAGGAATGAAGAGCCGTATTATGTTGTTTTAAGGCAGATAGCTAATGGAAATGCTGTAATACTTGACCCGCTGAAAGGAAGGGCGACATACACTTTAGAGAAATTCAGGTCAATCTGGAGGGGAGGGGGCGCTATCTTCTGGAAGAAGATTGAGGGAATAAATCTGCCGATCTCAGGTGACAATCCAAATTCAGAGGTGATGGCCCTGCAGGGGATATTAAAAGATAAGGGTATCTATGCAGCCAGAATAGACGGGTTTTATGGCCCGATGACAGTTAAATCAGTGAGTGAGTTCCAATTGAAATGGGGGCTGAATCCTACAGGTAATTTTGATATTGAAACGCATATGGTCTTATCAAAGAATATAAGGGGGAAGGCGGTTCCGGGCCTTAAGAATTAGTTTTATGATTATTGTTAGCGCCTGTTTGGCAGGTTTTAATTGCAGATATGACTGCAGCAATTCCAATGATGAGGGGATTGTGGAGATGGTGGTGAAGAAGAATGCCTATCCTGTCTGCCCTGAGCAGCTTGGGGGACTTTCAACCCCAAGACCTGCTGCTGAGATAAAGGGAGGAGACGGGAATGATGTCCTTGATGAAAAGGCAAGGGTAATAACAATATATGGCGATGATATCTCAGCTAAGATAATTAAGGGGGCGCAGGAGGTCCTGAAATTGGCGAGGATGATAGGTGCAAAAGAGGCTGTACTGAAAGAAAAGAGCCCTTCCTGCGGTATCGCCATGATCTATAGAAATGGTGAATTAATAAGCGGAATAGGGGTGTGCGCTGCCCTGCTGAAGAGAGAGGGGATAGAGGTTTCACCGCCTTAAAGCGCCCCTTTTTGTCCTTTACTTAGCCTGCCTGATATGATATATTTAAAAAACAAAAGTAGATGATTTTATATAACAAGAAGGTAACAATAGGATTAATATTCTTTTTGCTATGCACATTGCTTGCTACCGGAGCGGTTATATTCACAAATATTAAAAGCAAAAAGAATACATCGGAAACTTTTTTTGACAAAAGGTCATTTCCCAGCACTAATGCTGATATGACTATGGATAATTTTCATTTTACCCAGACAGGGAAGGATAAGATTGATTGGGAGGTGAGGGCAGCAAGGGCTAAACTTTTTAAGGACGAGAATAAGGCAGTATTGGAAGATGTTGAGGCCTCCTTTATTACACCACAGGGGATAAAGTTAGTATTAAAGGGTGATGAAGGGATTTTTAATACTGATTCACATGATATATACATCAGGAAAAAAAATAATTATATAAAGATTACATCCAGCAATGGCTATACAATGCAGACAGATTCCCTTTTCTGGAACAATAAGAAAAAGATGGTTGTTACTGAGGATGCGGTTTTGATAGAAGGTCCCCAATTAAGGGTTAAGGGAAGGGGTTTCAGAATCAATGCCCTCTCCCAGCAATTAGAGGTTCTTGCAGATGTTGAGGCTACTATCAAATATTAAACCCTTTTTATTTATAATCCTGCTCATATCCTACAGCATTGCTGAGGGAAAGGAGCTGATTGATAAAGAGGAAAGGACGCCGATTGTAATCACATCCCAGAGGATGACTGCTGTTAATGAGCAAAATAGGCTGATATTTGAAAAGGATGTAGTCGCAAAAAAGGATGATATAGTCCTGTATGCGGACAAGATGGAGATATTATTTAATAAGACTAAGGATGCGGGATTGATAGATGCTGCAGCAAAAGAGAAAGACGCAAAGGAAAACAGGGATATTTCAACTATTACAGCGACAGGTAATGTAAAGGTTGTGAGGGGAGAAAAGACCATCACTGCCAATGAGGCAGTATATTATAAGGAAGAAGACAAGATAGTTCTCACAGGCGAGCCGAAGGCATGGGAGAAGGATGATGTCGTAACAGGGACGAGGATGACGATCTTTTTAAAAGAGGATAAAAGCATAGTAGAAGGCAGCAAGGTTGTTGTCCATCCTGATAAGAAGGGGAAAAAAGGATTGGGGTCAATATTAAAATAGCTGGGATGCTGGAGGCAACAGGTCTTGTAAAATCGTATAGAGGCAGGAAGGTTGTAAATAACCTGAGCCTTGCCTTAGAAAGGGGCGAGGTTGTTGGTTTGCTCGGACCAAATGGCGCAGGCAAGACAACGACCTTTTACATGACTGTGGGATTGATAAGGCCTGATAAGGGTTCTGTATACTTAGACGGAAAGAACATTACAAATCTGCCGATGTATATGAGGGCGCGCATGGGGATAAGTTATCTGCCGCAGGAGCCTTCTGTATTCAGAAAACTTACAGTGAAGGAGAATATTCTGGCGATACTTGAGACAATTGATATTACGAAGGAGGAGCGTGAAAAGAGGCTTGAGTCCCTGCTCTCTGAGCTTAACATTTCACGGCTCGCAGATAATAAGGCATATACGCTCTCTGGCGGCGAGAGGAGAAGGGTTGAGATAACGAGGGCGCTTGTAACCTCTCCCTCCTTTATACTGCTTGATGAGCCCTTTGCAGGTATAGACCCGATAGCAGTGATTGAGATACAGAATATCATAGCCCAACTGAAAAAGAAAAATATAGGCGTTCTTATAACAGATCACAGCGTTCAGGAGACACTCGCAATAACAGACAGGGCATACATTATAAATGAAGGAAAGATACTTGAAGCAGGCACACCAAAGGAGATCGCCAGAAGCCCCAAGGCAAGGGCGATATATCTGGGCGAGAAGTTCAGGTTATTAACCGAAGGCCATACAAAACATGAAGGGACCACTCAGATTTAGTCACTGGATAAAGGGGCAGGGATGGAAACCAGGTTAGATTTAAGACTAAGCCAAAAATTAATAATGACTCCGCAGCTCCAGCAGGCAATAAAGCTGCTTCAGCTTTCAAGGCTGGAGTTAACTCAGGCTGTAAGTCAGGAGCTGCTTGAGAATCCCCTCCTTGAAGAGGATGTCCTTATTGAAGAGGATATAGCGCTCTCTGAAAACGCAGAAAGAGAGAGAAAGGATGATTATGTAGAAGAAAAGGTAGAAGCAAAAGAAGATGAATTATTAAATGGGGCGGAAGAATCCAGCTTTATGTGGGATGACTATTATGAGGATGACAGGAATGAAGATAGGAATTTAGGGTATTTTGCCAGCTCACATGAAGATATGCCCTCGTATGAACAGATGTCATCCCGGCCTGTGGATTTAACTGAGCATCTCCTCTGGCAATTAAGATTATCTGCATCAGATAAAAAATATGAAGAAACAGGCGCAATGATTATCGGCAACATTGATGAGGACGGCTATCTTAGGGCAACAGATGAGGAACTGAGCGGCATCCTGAAGGTGAGCGAGGCAGATGTTAAAAGGGTGATAAAGTTAATACAGGGTTTTGACCCTATGGGTGTCTGTGCGAGGGATCTAAAAGAGTGTTTATTGATTCAGGTAGAGCAGTTAGGACTAAAGGGGACGTTAGTTGAGGATATTATACTTTACCATTTGGAGGATGTGGAAAAGAGGAACTATGCAAAGATTGCCAAGAGATTTAATGTCTCTCTGGACGAGATTGGGAAGGCGATTAATGTTATAGAAAAAATGGAGCCCAAGCCGGGGAGGGCATATTCTGTTTCGGAGACGCATTATATAACACCTGATGTCTTTGTTGTTAAATCAGATGGTGATTATTTAATCTATTTAAATGACGACGGCCTTCCGAAGCTGAGGATAAGCCAGTTTTACCGCAGGCTCTTGGGCGCGCGCAATGACATACCGAATGCAACACTTAATTATATGGAGGAAAAATTCAGATCAGCCCTCTGGTTCATAAAAAATATTGAGCATCGCAACAGGACAATTTACAGGGTTGCAGAGAGCATCGTTAAGTTTCAGAGGGAGTTTTTTGATAAGGGGATACAGCATCTCAAGCCGTTTGTCTTGCGCGATGTTGCAATGGATATCTCCATGCACGAATCCACTGTCAGCAGGGCAACAACAAATAAGTATATGTTTACACCGCAGGGCATTTTTGAACTGAAATATTTCTTTAGCAGCGGCATACAGAAAACAGATGGAAATGCCATGTCATCACTCTCCGTCCACCAGATGATTAAGGAGATGGTGAACAGTGAAAATGAAAAGACGCCGTTTAGCGATCAGGAGATTACTGATAAGCTGAAGGCAAAGACCATTGAGATAGCAAGAAGGACGATTGCAAAATACAGGAAGGAACTGAATATTCCTTCTGTAAGCAAGCGAAGGCGTATTTTTTAGGAGGGGATTTTTATGCAGGTAATAGTCAATGGAAGACATATGGAAGTAACTGATGCCTTAAGAGGTTATGCTGAAACAAAGCTGAAAAGGATTGAAAAATATCTTCTAAAGCCAACGGAGGCCATAGTTACCCTTTCCGTACAGAAATACCGTCATAACGCAGAGATATTAATTAAGGTTGATGGTTTTCTCATTCAGGCCGAAGATGAGACTGAGGAGATGTATTCTGCGATTGATAAGGTTATGGATAAGATAGAAAGACAGGTAAAGAGATACAAGGAAAAATTGCAGGACAAGCATCATAAAAATAGCGGTGAGAATATAAAGGCCTCTCCTGCGCAGTTAGGTGTAGTTGAAGAGGAAGGCAGCCTGCCAAAAATAATTAAGACAAAAAGATTTGCCTTGAAACCAATGCTGCCGGATGAGGCGGTTATGCAGATGGATCTGCTGCACAAGGATTTCTTTGTCTTTACAAATGCAGCAGACAACAGGGTGAATGTTATTTACAGGAGAAAAGACGGCAATATCGGCCTTATTGAGCCTCTTGTATAGGAGGCTATACTTTTTTCTATATTTAGGAATACCTATCCCACTACATTATATTCCCTTACCCTGAGTTTTACGCCGAGTTCGCTTGCGATCTCCTCACATTTTGGTATGTCTATCTCCGGCATCCTGACAACTGTTGCAGTAACATCGGGTATGTATTTTTTTGCCTCTTTTATAAACTCTATTACAGCCTTGTATGTCTCTCTGCCAAATGCAGGCTGGCATATCTTGTAATATTTATCAGCATCATCAGCATCAAGGCTGATGGA
>CAKKST010000155.1 GCA_919903585.1 Nitrospiria bacterium
CAACATAGCACATCCTGCCTTTGCCAAAGATGTCTTCTGTTAATAAAAATGTCATCAGGTTTGTGATGTATGGCGCGGCCATGAGGAGCGCTATCTCAATATTTGTTGCGCCAATCTTTCTGCCTATTATTGGGAAGAATGGATAGAGAAGCCCGCCAAAAACGCCAAAATACATGGCTGCCTTCAGGTCATGATAGAATGTGGGTCTTACGCGTCTGGGAAGTCTCTTTAAAATCTGCATATATCTCGCAAGGGCGAGCCGCCGCCTCGCCCTTATTTTTGGGCGGCCCAAGGGCCGCCACTACAATGGCCTCTCCTTTAACTCCTTTTCTGCAGATGAATATGCCTCAGGAGTGCCGATGTCCCGCCAGTAGCCGTTCATTACATATCCAAAGACCTGTTCACCATTTTTGATCATCTCAGGATATGCTGTGCGGTTGATGCAGCCTTTCTCAGGAAGATATGAGAATATTCTCGGCTCTAATATATGAAGGCCTGTGAACATTAGCCTTGTGAGATTCTCATCTGCGCCTTTTATCATCCCTAAAAATTCCCTTATCCTGTTTTCTTTATCAATCTCAATTGCGCCATATCTGTTAGCATCCTTATCGTGCCTCAGCGCCATTGTCGCCAATGCCTTCTTCTCCTTATGAAAGCGTATCACATCATTTAAATCAACATCTATTAATATATCGCCATTTATCACAACAAATGTATTATCTGACAGAAAGGGCTCAACCTTTTTTATACCGCCGCCTGTTCCAAGTATCTCTGGTTCAAAGGAGTAGTTTATTTTCATGCCGAATCCTGAACCATCACCTAAATTTTCCCGCATCTTGTCAGCAAGGTGGTGGAGGTTGATGATCACATCAGTAACCCCGTATTTTTTTAAAAATAGAAGTGTGTAATGGATAATCGGTCTGTTGCCGATAAGTAATAACGGCTTTGGTATCTTCTCTGTCAGAGGCCTCATCCTCATTCCAAGTCCTGCTGATAGTATCATTGCCTTCACTATCTTAATTCCTCCACATATTTTGATAGCAATTTGTGCAGCTCCTTAAGCCCCGAATATTTTTTCAGATTCCTTTTTACATAGCCGAGAGTCTGCGGGATAAACTGAAGATAAAAATCCTTCTTCTTCACAGAGTTTATATATGCAAACCTTCCTGCTGCCTTCAGGTTCCTCTGTATGCTCATGAGATCAAAGAGTTCTCTGAAATTCTTTCTATTAATCTTTATGCCATCAACTGCCTCTTTCTTTGAGATATAATATTCTAACAGCTCATCAATCATATCCTCTGGTAATGCAATATATGAGTCGCGAAGGAATGATGCAAGGTCATACTGGCACGGGCCCATTAAGGCATCCTGAAAATCTAAGACCCTTATCTTGTCATTATGTATCATCAGATTCCTGCTGTGGTAGTCTCTGTGTGTAAAGACCCTCGGCTCTTTAGCAAGTTTGTCAGAAATGGAATAAAAAATATCCATCATCGCCTTTCTATCGTTCTCTGGTATTTTCATACCCCTTGCATCCTCAATGCCGTATTCAATAAAGTGGTCAAACTCCCACATGAGAAGCGGAATATCAAATCCCCTTCCAAAGGCAATACAGTCCTTATCATCTGTTTTTGTTGCGCAGGTGTGTATCTTTATTAATTCATCAATGGCCTTCTTGTAATAATCCTTGCACCCTGTAGAACTGGAGCCTTTAACCCTCTCCTCAAGTAACATATCACCGAGGTCTTCAAGAAAGAGTAGCCCCTTCTCTTTTTCATAGTGAAACAGCCTCGGCACACCAACATTACATTTCGCAAGGTGATTAAGGATATTAATATAAGGAAGCTCTGTTACAGGCATGGTTGAGACTGAAATCTTTTCTTCGGACTTTTTGAATGCCTCAGGTTCGGCCAATTCCATGAGAATCATTGTATCCTGATTTGCAGGGGCACACTGCTGTGTGTCTCTACTGAATTTTATCCTGTAATAGCTCCTGTTAGAGGCATCCCCTTTTAATTTGTTAATGGTAACTGGTTTCTCTTTTATGCCTGCAATATCCCTTGCTGTCTTTTCAATAAATCCCTTATCAAGCATTATTAAAACCTTCCAAGACCTTTTCAAAGCTTTCATTTATTTCTCTTAATGCCTCATTCATATCATCCCTGTTTCTTATCTCATACATAAAATATCCATCAAAACCTATCTTCTTTAAAACCGCTGCTACCTCCAGCCAATTGATAGTCCCGGTAAAGGGTATACTATGCAAATCCTCCCTGCCATTGTTGTCTGATATATGCAGGGCAAAGAGCCGTTCACTGCACTCCTCAAGGTCAGCAGCGGGATCGCCTGATATATTTGCATGGCCGAGGTCAAGGCAGAGCCCAACCACATCCGGGTCATACCTGTCATCCAATAATTTCAATATATCCCTCGCAGATGAACCGTGCAGGATATTTTCAATGGCAATCCTTACGCCCTTTTCCTTGCAATATTCTGCGAGCTCAGAAAGGCTCTTATGAAATGCCTTCTTTGATGCTGTCTCTTTTCTTTCTTCCATCCCATGCACAGTCAAATGCCCTGCGCCAAATAAACCCATGCAATCTATCACCTGCTTTGTCTCATCAATAGCCTTTTGCCTGATATTGACATCTGTGCTGGCGAGGGATAACCACTTTCTCTCCTTTGGCGGTGACACCTCCTCATATATCGGACCATGAAAGGAAACAACCTTTATTTCATTATCCTTTAATAGCTGCGCTAACTTTTCTATCTCATCATTATTCTTATAATTGAAATGCGGCGCCATCCCCCATATCTCAATGGCATCAAACCCAGCCGCTTTTATCTGCCGAACTATCGTCTCGTTAAGTATATTATATACAAAAATATGTGTTGAAAGCCCCTTCTTTAGCATCTTCAATTACTATTTTTTATCACTTAACGGCTTTATATGTCAATGAAATCTTTCCTGAATATAGAGAGGGTATATCACAGATTCATGATGATATGACATAGGAGGGGCAGGCTAAAACTGTGCAGCGGAACTAAAAATGGGGCTGTTTTGCAATATTACCCCTACTGCAGCTTTATCTCCACATAGGAGTTCTTTCTCAGGTCGCTGAGCCACTGGTCATATATGAAATCTGCCTTTTTTTCATAGAGGGCTTTTTCAATATCGCTCCGCACCTTTTCAAGCGGGATGGGTGCGGCCTCCTTGCGGTCTTCTACCTTGATAATATAATAACTAGAAGGTGTCTTAATAATATCGCTCACATCATTTTTCTTAAGTGAAAAGGCTGCCTTTTCAAGCTCGGGAAACATCTGGCCTTTTTTGATAAATCCAATATCACCGCCATCCTTTGCAGTCGGGTCATCAGAGTGTTTCTTTGCCAAGTCAGCGAAGTTGGCCCCGTTTTTTATCTCGCTCAAGATATCGGCTGCCTTCTTCATCCCAGCATCATCGCTTTCCTTAAAAAGCATAATTCGCAGATGCGCCTCTTCTGGAAGGGCATACTGTTTTTCATTATTTTTATAATAGTCTTTTATCTCTTCCTCGCTGATAACAATATTTGCCCTGACCTCTCTGGTTAGCAGCTTCATAATAGTAAGCTGATCCTCAAGCTCCTTTTTATACTGTTCAAGGGTCATGCCTTCCTGTGCAAGCGCCCTTTTAAATGCCTCATCATCTATAAAGGCATTTTTTAGTTTAATATCATTTAGGGCAGCCTCTACGTCCTCCTTGCCTACAGTTATATTCTTTTGCCTTGCAACTTGAAGCTGAAGCCTCTTTTCAATCAGCCTGTTCAAAAGCTCCCGTGTAAGCTTATTTAAAAGCTGCTGCTCTTCCTCGCCATCAAATTTCTCATTTATCTCTCTCCTTGGCCTTTGCAGTATCTCATCCAGTTCGCTCTGTGTTATCACCTCATTATTTACCACTGCCACAATCTTATCAATCGTAATCGCTGCAATACTGCCATTTGGCATTGCGGAAAGGAGCAGCATAGTTGTTACATAAAAAATCTTTTTTCTTAAACTATTAATCATAAAACCCTCTTTAAAAACCAAAATAAGCCATCATTCATAAAGGACATCATAATCTATCTTAACACCTTTCTTCACCCTTAGCTCAGCCAGCCACTCGCGGTAGCGCATCTCCCTTTTTTCCTGCATAAGCAGTTTTTTAATCTCCGGCACAGCCTCGTTATAGCTGGTCTTTCGCGCAGACCTCTTCTCTTCTACCCTAAAGATATGGAAGCCGTAGGGGGTTTTAACCACACTGCTTATCTCGCCTGTTCTCAATGAAAAGGCGATATCAAACTCCTCTGGCATTGAGCCTCCCTTGCTGAAGAATCCGAGGTCGCCTCCCTTTGCCTTATCAGGTGTAAGGGATTTCTCCTGCGCTAATTTTGCAAAATCAGCGCCTGAGAGAAGCTGTTTTCGTATAGCGCTTGCCTCCTCTTCCTTGGCAACCACAATCTGTCTTACCCTTATCTCCTCTTTTCTGTCAAACTCGCCTTTATGGGTATTGAAATATTTTTTTATCTCTGCATCAGAGGCCGCAATCTGGCTGTCAACGACTGCTGTGAGAACCTTTTTAATAACCAGATCCTCGCGGAGCCGCGCCTTCCACTTATCATAGGTAAGGTTTTCGGCCTTTAATATCTCCTCAAATTTATCCTTTGGATAATCTGCCTTTATCCTTTCAATAGCCTCATTCAGCTCAGCATCATTTACAAGGATATTGTTGGCCTGCGCCTCATGTAAGAGCAGTCTTCTCTCAATTAACTGGTTTAAAAGGTCTCGCTTTATGCTGTTTAATTGTTCTGTGTTATCCTTTATCCCAAAGCTGGCAATGATATCTTTATATAAAGAATTAAAGTCCTCAAGGGTTATGGTCTGTTTATCAAATGAGGCAACCACCCTCTTGGAATCAGCCTTTCCCCTCTGGCATCCCTCTATATATAAAGAGGTTATAAAGAGAAATATAAATAATATCTGGCCTGATCTTTTTGAAGACAACAAGTTACCCCCGCTATTTCTTTTCCCCTTGAGCCTTTGGCGCCTCTGTGAGCTTCTTTAACACATCCTCTTTAATCGCAACCTTTGCCTTTGAACGAAGGTCTTTTGTCGTATTATCAAAGGCCTGCTGTCTCTTTAGCTTTACAAGTTTATCCTGCAGCCTGAGTTGGAGCTCATTGTCAATCTTAACATCCTTATTTATCTTTTTTGAGGTAACCTTTATCACGCTGAATCCAAAGCGGCCCTTCAGCATCCCGCTTTCACCAGCCTTTAATGAAAGGACAAGCTTCTCAAGCTCCGCAGCCTCAGCAGGTATATCCCTTATATTTATTGGCCCTAAATCCCCGCCTGTCTTATTATTCCTTGTATCAACTGAAACTGTAGCAGCTAATTTTGCAAAATTTTCTCCCTTTGCAAGCATTGCAAGAACATCCTTTGCCTCTGCCTCTGTCTTTACAAGTATATGGTTTGCCTTCACCTCTGTCTTTATCGCATCCTCATTTTTTTTGATATAATCCATTAATTCTGCCTCAGAGACCCTGCTCTTTTCAGTCACCTCTTTATCCAAATAGGTTTTGGTGAGTTCTGTATTCTTGAAATCCTCAACCTTCTGGATAAAGGCCTGATCTTTATCAAGGCCCTTCTTCTTCGCATCTTCAATAATCAATTTATTGCTGATCAGATCATCAAGAAGTTCCTTTCTGACCTGTTCATCAGCAAGCAGCTCATGCATCCGCCCTGCATTCGGGCCGAGCCTCTTTTTTATATCCTCGGTTGTAATCTCCTTGCCATCTACAGTGGCAACAACCTCGCCTGTCTTCTTGGCGCTATCCTTACCGCAGGCAGCAGTCAAAGATGTCAGGACTATTACAGATACTGCAATCAACAAAATTTTTCTCATAAAATTCTCCTTATTATACGCAGATTTTAAAGTTATTTTATATCACACATTACTCACATCTTGCAAGGCAATTCTTATGCTGTTAAAAAGCCCTTTCCATCTCCCCTCGCCTTTTTCCTCTCCCCTGAGGGGAGAGGGGAGGGAAAGGGAAAATGCATATTCAGAGGTAAAGCGCAGCGACCTTCCATACTTCTTTATCAGGCTGTTAACAATGTCCCTATTTATTGCCTTTCCTTTTAAGAAGCTTATCTCAAAACCATTCCCCTTTGCCTCAATACCTGTAATATTATTGGCAATCGCAATGGCCTTTAGCTCAATTATATCCAGAAGATTGTTTACCGGCTCTGGCGCCTCGCCAAAGCGGTCAATAATCTCTGCCTTTATGTTGTTGAGCTCAGAGGCATTTCTTGCAGCGGCAAGCCTCTTATACATACTCAGCCTCTGAAGGGAATTTGAAATATACTCCTCCGGGATAAATGCTGAAACAGGGAGATTTATCACAGGTTCAATCTCCTCCTCCACCGTCTCACCCTTCATCTTTCGTATGGTCCTTTCAATCAGGCTAGTATATAATTCAAAACCCACTGCTGCAATATCGCCCGACTGCTGCCTGCCGAGGAGATTTCCTGAGCCGCGTATCTCAAGGTCGCGCATGGCAAGCCTGAAGCCTGCGCCGAGCTCTGTAAGCTCTGTTATTGCCTGCAGCCTCTTCTTTGCTATTTCAGAGACAGCCTCGCTTCCTGCAATCAGCAAATAGGCATGTGCCTGCTCCCTTGAGCGTCCAACCCTTCCCCTTAATTGATATAATTCTGCAAGGCCAAACTTATCTGCATTGTTTATAATAATCGTATTTGCCGATGGTATATCAAGGCCGGATTCAATAATGGTTGTGGAAAGGAGGATGTCGTATTCCCTGTCTACGAATTTGACCATGATATCCTCAAGCGCCCTTTCATTCATCTGGCCATGGGCAACTGCAATCCTCGCCTCTGGCACAAGGTCTTTTAAGAATACTGCCATCTGGTCTATTGTCCTGACCCTGTTGTGGACAAAAAAGACCTGTCCATTGCGGTTTAGCTCTTTTAAAATGGCCTCCCTTATCAGCCTTCCATCAAACCTTGCAACAACTGATCTTATTGACAGCCTGTCAGGCGGGGGCGTATTTATTATGCTCATATCGCGGATGCCGACCATGGACATCTGGAGCGTCCTCGGGATAGGTGTTGCTGTGAGCGTAAGCACATCCACATTCTTTCTTAACTCCTTGAGCCTCTCTTTATGCCGAACGCCGAACCTGTGCTCCTCATCAATTATTACAAGGCCAAGGTCTTTAAATACCACATCCTTCTGCAGCAGGCGGTGTGTGCCGATGATAATGTCTATCTTTCCGTCTGCAATGCCCCTGATTATCTCCTTTTGTTCAGAGGATGTCCTGAATCTGCTTAGCATTTCAACATTCACTGGAAAGGGTAAAAATCTCTCCTTAAAGGTCTGATAGTGCTGCTCTGCAAGGATGGTTGTTGGCACAAGAAGGGCAATCTGTTTGTTACAAGAGATTGCCTTGAACGCAGCCCTCATGGCAACCTCTGTCTTTCCATAGCCGACATCACCGCACACGAGCCTGTCCATGGGCCTTTCTTTTTCCATGTCCCTTTTTACATCCACAATGGCTGTAAGCTGGTCATCTGTTTCATCATATTCAAAGGCCGCCTCAAACTCCTCCATCAATTGATCATCGGCTGGATGTGCTATGCCCTTTGCGACCTCCCTGTGCGCATAAAGCTCTAACAGGTCTTTTGCAATAAGCTCTGCTGCCCTCTTTACCTTTGCCTTTGCCCTCTCCCATGCCGTCCCCTTAAGGGAATCTATCTTTGGCGCCTTTCCTTCTACGCCGATATATTTTTGCACCACATTTAGCCTATCCACAGGCACATAGAGCCTGTCGCTGCCGGCATATTTTATCTGAAGAAAGTCGCTCTCATGCTCCCCGACCTTCAGCCGCTTTAATCCGCTGAACTGACCGATCCCGTGCTGGATATGGACAACATAATCTCCCTCATTAAGCTCTGTAAAGGATGAGAGTATCTGCCCGAGCCTCTGCGGCCTTGGCGGCCTGTGTTTTATCCTCCTTCCAAATATCTCATCCTCTGTTATTACAATCAGGCCAATATCAGTAAAAGAGAAGCCTGATGACAGTTCACCGAGCTCAATCCTGATAGTTCCTTCATCAGACACAGGGAGTTCCAGTTCATACTCACTGAATATATGCTGAATCCTCTCTGCCCTCTCTTTTGTGGGGCAAACGAGCACAATGCTATTCTCTCTCTTTAGTTCCTTTAATTTATTGGCCATGTTTTCAAAAAAATCATCGCCTCTTTCTTTTGCTGCGAGAACATCCCTGCCCCTTTGCGGAGGCCTGATGCCGATACCCTCAATGGATTTTACATGAAAGGCTATCGCTGCCCTGTCTTCTTCCTTGATGCTTAGAGAATGCAATTGTATTATGCCGCCTGAAAATTCCCCCATTCCCCCTTTAAAATCCCCCCCATCCCCCCTTTTCCAAAGGGGGGTGTGGGGGGATTCAGGGGGATTTATAATAGACCACGTCTCATCCCATGAGATATAGAGGCTTGACGGTTCAATAGCATATCCTTCATGCTCCTTCGCCTCTTTAAATCCCTCAGCAATCTTTTTCTCGTAGCCCTTTGCCTCATTTTTAACATCCTCCGGCTCATCAATTACCCAGACGGTATCAGAAGGGAGAAAACCGCAGATTGGATTTAATCCGCTGTCCTGAGGCATCTCAACAGGGAGGATTACAACCTCTGTCATTTCCGTTGTTGAAAGCTGGGTCTCAATATCAAATTCCTTTATGGTCTCGCTAATATCGCCAAAGAAATCAATGCGCACAGGGTTTTCAAGATAAGGCGTATAGATATCAACAATCCCGCCCCTAATGCTGAATTTTCCTACCTCTGTCACGGGGTCCTCTGGCTGATAGCCTATTGCGACCAAGCCTTTGATAAAATCCTCTCTTGTAAGCTCTATACCTTGCGGCCCCTTTTTAATGGCCTCGCCTGCCTTAATGCTTATTGCAGAGGAAACAACAAGTCCGCCAGAGATTACCTTTGTAAGCAAGGCAGGGAGGCTCAAAATAAGGCAAGCGCTCTTTTGATTATTGCCCTTATTCAACTCATAAAGTATCCTTATCTGCTCACCAATAATATCAGCGGCCGGCTCAAGTCCGTCATAGGGCATTATCTCCCTTTCAGGAAAAAGAAAGGCGCTGTTTGAATCGGCTGAAAAGAAGCTTATATCCTGCACAAGGCCTTCTGCCCTTTTCTGATCTGATGTAAGGACGCAGATGGGCCTTCCCATCTGCTCTTTCAGAAGGGATAAAAAAAGGGCCTTTGTAGAACCCAAAAGCCCTGAGACATTAATGGCCTCCTTTTTATTTAGCCTTTCTATAACAGGAAGAAGAAGGCCAATATCAATTGAAGCGCTTCTCATTTTTTATTTATATCGTTCCAGAACCCTTTCAATGATACCAGTCGTGGATGCGCCCTTATGGAATGGAATGGAGAGGACTTTGCCGCCGATCTTCTCAACAATATCCTTGCCGACTATCTTTTCAACAGTCCAGTCGCCGCCTTTAATCAGGATATCAGGCTGTAGTTCTTTAATTATTTCGTATGGGGTATCCTCATCAAAGATAGTTACATAATCCACCATCTCCAGCGCTGACAATACCTCTGCCCTCTCTGATTGTGGAATAAGCGGTTTTTTATCGCCCTTTAGCCTTTTAACAGAAGAGTCGCTGTTTATAGCAACTATGAGTATGTCGCCATATCCCTTTGCTTCCCTGAGATATTTTATATGGCCAACATGGAGGATATCAAAACAGCCGTTTGTGAAGATGATCTTTTTGCCTTTTTTTCTGAAGTCTTCTAATATAGAAATCAGTTCGGTCTGGGTTTTTATCTTGTTTGCCATTATTAATGCATTTAGCCATTTAATACTCACCCTCCCCTTAATCCCCTCCCATCAAGGGAGGGGAAATAACAAGGAAGCTCTCCTCACAGGAGGTAAACCTTATAGTCCCCTCTCCCCTTGCGGGAGAGGCCAACTAACAATCCCCTCTCCCCTATGGGGAGAGGGTTAGGGTGAGGGGTATGTTTTCTAACTTACCTCCTCTATCACTGCTGCTGCAAGGAGCGGCAGCATAATCTCATGGTGTCCTGTGATGGCATAACCCCTGCCTCCGCCAATGGTCGGCCTTTTTACAACATTTGTATTGGGCCTGTAGTGCTGGATAAAATCCATATTCACTGTTGTAAAATCCTTCAACCGATAGCCGAGATTCCGCACTACAGATACAGCCTTTAAAAAGATTTCCGGCATCAGCACAGCAGAGCCGAGATTTATATAAACACCCTTTTCAAGCCCGGCCGCCATGGAGACAAAGGTCCTGAAATCGCGCATTGTCCCTGCGCCAATAGCAGCGCCATCTGCCGATGGATGCATGTGTATTATATCTGTGCCTATTGCAACATGAACAGTAACAGGCACATTGCATCTCACGGCTGCTGCGAGGATGCTGTTATTATTATATCTGAAATTTCTCTTTATTAGCAAATCGCCGACTGCCCTGCCAATGCCGAGGCCGTTATTAGCGCCTTCCTTAATTGCCTCATTCAGCATCCTGCCTGTCTCCTCTGCCATGCCAAATGTTCCGGTGACAAGCTCATGGTCAACATCCTCTGATGTGCGGCCCACATAGGCAAGCTCAAAGTCATGCACAATGCAGGCGCCGTTCATTGCAACATGGGTGATGATTCCCCTCTTCATTAAATCTATGATAATTGGGTTCAGCCCAACCTTTATTGGATGGGCGCCCATGGCAAGGGCAATGGTCTTGTTCTTCTTATTTGCAAGCACAACAGCATCCACTATCTCTTTAAAATTCCTTGCGCTTAAGATATCAGGAAGGGAATTGATGAAATATTTCAGACCTGCGCCTTTCTTATAAGGCCTTGCAAACTCATTCCTATTTACCTTGCTCTTTCTATCTTTTAATGAATAGGTCTTTATCTTTTTCAGATCAATAGGAGGATATTTTGCGGTCATTTGCCAAAGATCTCCTCTTCAATCAGCTCGCACAGGACATGGCCAAATGTGATATGCGTCTCCTGAATGCGCGGGGTCTTATTTGTAGGCACAACAAAGGCATAATCAACAAGGCCTGCGAGCTTGCCGCCATTGCCTCCTGTCAGGCCTATGGTTTTTATATTCATCTCCTTTGCAGCCATCACACCCTTTAATACATTGCCTGAATTACCGCTCGTGCTTATGGCAATGACCACATCACCCTCTTTGCCAAGGGCCTTTATCTGTTTTTCAAAGACCTCTGAATAATCATAGTCATTGCTTATGCTTGTTAATACAGCCATGTCAGTATTCAGGGCAATGGCAGGCAGCGGCGGCCTGTCCTTTAAGAACCTGTTTATCAGCTCGCCTGCAATATGCGAGGCATCTGATGCGCTTCCGCCATTTCCAAAGAGTATCAGCTTCCCGCCCTTTTTATATGCAGAGACAATAAGATTCGCCGCCTTTCTTATGCCATCCTCATTCTCTCTCGCAAAGCGTATCTTAATCTCTGCGCTATCCTCAAAGGCCTTGATTATTTTATTATCCATAGGGATTAGATTATACAGCGATATAGATTAAAGTCAAGCGTATAGAGGCTTCAAAACGCTATCAGGCAAACAGGGAATCAACAAAGTCATCGGCATTAAAATCTATTAAATCGCTAACATCCTCGCCGACACCTATCATTTTAATTGGCCTTTTGAATTCATCAACAATGCCTATTACAATCCCTCCCTTTGCTGTGCCGTCCAGCTTTGTTATTATAAGTCCTGTTACGCCAATGCCCTCATTAAATAGCCTCATCTGTGAGATGGCATTCTGGCCTGTTGTGGCATCAAGGATGAGGAGTGTCTCATGCGGGGCATCTGGCAGAACCTTCCCAATAACCCTCTTTACCTTTTTTAACTCTTCCATAAGATTTACCTTTGTATGCAGTCTTCCGGCGGTATCAATGATAAGCATATCAACACCCCTCTGCTTTGCTGCTGTGCAGGCATCAAATACAACTGCAGACGGGTCTGCGCCAGCCTTCTGGCCTATCACATCAACACCCGCCCGGCTGCCCCATACCTGAAGCTGTTCAATGGCAGCAGCCCTGAATGTATCGCCTGCGCACAACAAGACATCCTTGCCTTCACCCTTGTATCTATGCGCAAGCTTGCCGATGGTTGTGGTCTTGCCCACCCCATTTACGCCAATGACCACTATTACATATGGCCTGCTTCCCTCTATCTCCCCTTTTGTAGAGGGGGGTGCGGGGGGATTATTTGATGACTGGGGTGATTTTAAAATAGCCCTTATCTCATCCTTTAAATACCCTGTCAGGCCTGAGATATCGCTGAGCTCCTTTCTCTGAACCTTCTCCTCAATCCGTTTTATCAGGTTATCGGTGGCCTTCACACCTATATCAG
Source organism: Nitrospiria bacterium (assembly GCA_919903585.1). Classification (GTDB taxonomy): domain Bacteria; phylum Nitrospirota; class CAKKRA01; order 9FT-COMBO-42-15; family 9FT-COMBO-42-15; genus JACPZJ01. The sequence goes on from CAKKST010000155.1 coordinate 12,481, forward strand.
CGCCAATCATTATCTCCTCAAGCCTTTCAAGCGTCTCCTTGTCTATCTCTTTTTTGCCGAGTATAAGGTCCTCTACCTTTTTTACAAATCCGCCCTTTGTCTTTGCAAGCCCCTTTTTCAGTACATTAATAATACCCATTACTACAATTCCTTTCTAATCTCTTTAATTGCATCCCTCAGCCTTATCATGCCCTTTCCAATATTTGACTGCGGCTGTAAAAATAGCAGGAGAAAATACCCCTCTCCCACAGGCGATAAAATCAGCTCCGCCTTATCAAGGGAGACCATCATCTCCTTCACCTCTCCAAACTCAAGCCTCTTTGCAACCTCCCTCATATTGTTCATGATAATGCCTTTATATGCGCCAAGCAGTTTGATGTCGTAATCAGCATTCTTTGAACAGTGCTCCACTGCCTCGCCATCGCCGTCAACAAAGATGGCGCCTATGGCATTCTCAATATCATAAACTAACGGCTGTAATATTTTCTGAAAGGACATAATCTATCCAAATAACTGAAACAGCAATAATGTAATCAGGGCTCCGAGAACAGCGCCGAGTATAACCTCAAATCTTGTATGCGCCCCTAATGCAATGCGGCTGTGGCTTATAATCAGCGCAAGGATAAATGTCAGTATGCTAATAAGGGCATTCCGTGTAATAAATAAGACCGAGATCCATACGGCAAATGCCACTGCTGCATGGCCGCTCGGCATCCCGCCATAAAGCGGCCTGCCTTTTTTGGAATAGGTCTTGCTCATTATCACTGCAATTATTACAATCACCAGCGCAATAAAGGTTATATGCTCATGGCTGTTTTTTGCAAAGTCAATGCCTTTCACAAAGGGCTCCTTTATATGGGGATATAATACCAGATAACCTGTTACAACTGCGCCAACAGAGGCAATTAAAACAGCCCCCGCAGCAGTATCCTTTGCAATCTTTGCGGGCTTGCTGTATGAAGGCGACAGGATATCCACTGTCACCTCAATGGCAGTATTTATCATCTCTGCAAAAAGGACAAAGAGGATGGCAAAGGTAAGGATAAGGAATTCTGTCCTTGTGATATTAAGAAAGAGGCTGAAGAATAAAATAGCAGCAGCCACCCAGAAGTGATAGCGCATGTGCCTCTGGGTTTTTGCCACATAGAGTATCCCCTCAATGGCAAGATTGACGCTTTCAAGCCAGTTCTTTGGTTTCATTTACTTTTAATTCCATCTCTCCTTCAAAAGGTTTTCTGGTTATCTATATTCACCCTCCCCTTAGTCCCCTCCCATCAAGGGAGGGGAGATAACAAGGAAGCTCTCCTCACAAGAGGTAAACCTTATAGTCCCCTCTCCCCTTGTGGGAGAGGGTTAGGGTGAGGGGGTCTTATCTTCGCTTACAGCGATTTAGCAGCTCCCTCTCCTTTTTGCGCATTCGCAGTTCCTCTTTCTTTCCCCTTTCATGGTCATACCCTGTTAAGTGGAGTATCCCATGAATAAGAAGGAGTGCAATTTCATCGTAAAGGCCATGCCCATTTTCCTCTGCCTGCTTCTTTGCAGTGTTTGCAGATATTACTATATCGCCGAGGATATCAGGATTAATGCCTGAATATTTCCCCTCCTTCATAGAAAAGGCAAGGACATCAGTAGTCCTGTCCTTCCCGCGATACATTAGGTTCAGGCCCCTCATCCGGCTATCATTTACAATAAGGATGCTCAATTCAGCATTAGTAAGTCCCAGCGCCTGCAGAGCCTTTCGGGCCAATCCTTCTAATCTCTCTAACCTTATCTTTATCCTTCTTTGCCTGTTGCTTAGCAATATCTTCATCAATAGCACCGTAATCTGATATCTTCATGCCGGGATAGTCTATCCTGTGATGGAATATCCCTGTGAGCGCCTTTACAAAACTATTAGTTATTGTGCTCAGATCCCTTAGTGTCAGGTCGCATTCATTTAACTGTTCATCAACAAATATATCCTTTACAATCTTCTCTACAAGATTGGATATCCGTGCCGGCGTGGGATCAACAAGCAGGCGTGATGATGCCTCAACAGCATCAGCGAGCAGGACTATTGCGGCGATCTTTGTCTGGGGCTTTGGGCCGTGATACCTGTAATCCATCTCATTGATGGACGGCAGATTCGGGTCGCGGCTCTCCTGCGCCTTGTTATAAAAATAAGTAACTATCCTCGTCCCGTGATGCTGCTGGATGATATCAATTATCTCCTTTGGAAGGCGGTGCTCCTTCGCAAGCTCAATCCCGTCCTTTACATGGGATATAAGAATCAGGCCGCTCATGCTCGGCGCCAGATTGTCATGCCTGTTTGCGCCTGCCATCTGATTCTCAATAAAATATTCGGGCTTGGTTATCTTGCCGATATCATGATAATAGGCTGCAACCCTCGCAAGGAGGGGATTAACCTTTATTGCCTCTGCTGCTGATTCAGTGAGTGTGCTTACCACCATGCTGTGATGATATGTCCCGGGCGCAACAACAAGGAGCTGTCTTAATATGGGCTGATTCAGATCAAGAAGTT
>CAKKST010000156.1 GCA_919903585.1 Nitrospiria bacterium
CATGTCCGTATAAAAAGGTCTATTTTAATCCAAAAAGGGCAAAGGCAGAGGAAGGTATTCCCGGACAGTCTGAAAAATGTATCTTCTGCTTCCCAAGAATAGAAAAAGGACTTCCGCCTGCCTGTGCAAAACAATGCGTTGGCAGGGTGAGGCATGTGGGTTTTCTTGATGATGAGAAAAGCAATGTTTACAAATTAGTTAAAAAATGGAAGGTGGCCATCCCTTTAAGGCCTGACTTTGGCACAGGTCCAAATGTTTATTATATCCCCCCCTTAAGTCCGCCCAAATTCAATGAGAAGGGTGAGATTACCAATGAGCCAAGGATTCCAATTGAATATTTAAAGAAGCTTTTTGGTCTGGAAGTGGAAAATGCCTTAAAGATTCTTCAGGGAGAGATGGAAAAAAAGGCTAAAAGTGAGAAATCAGAACTGATAGACATCCTCATCTCCTACAGGCAGAAGGAGATGTTTAAGTTGTAGATTAAATCTTCCTTGCCTCAAGCCAGCCCCAGTCAAAATAGCTCATCATGCACTCAGCGCACTTCTTCCACATTACGCTGCGCACATTGAGTATCTCATTGCCAATATAATCAACATTAAAGAAACCGTCGTCCACAGCAATGCCCCCGCTCTTTACCTTTTTGCCTTTATAGACAGAATAGACGCCAAGGAGGCCGCCTGCTATCTTTACATCGAATTTTTCCTTTGCCCTCTTTGCCTCTTCAGATGCATCCGCGCAGATGATCTTTACATCCTTTCCCTGCAATGCAAAATATAGTCTCTTAACCACAATCTTTGGCATGTTTACCATCCTCACCCTCTTTGACCTTTTTACAGCCTCTTCAATGGCATCAAGCCCATCATCGGGCTCATAGAGGGTCATAATGTGCAGCACATCCATCTCTTCAAGGTACATGATATCCCTGTGCATATCCATTATGCACCTTGCGCACTTCTTAAAATCAATAGAACCTATATTTACAATGCCTGATTCATCCCACCATACATGGAAGATGGAGTTTTTAAGAAAGACCTCTCCCTTTTCAACAACCTTACCTTTATATGTCCCTTTCATCTCTACAGATGTAAAGCAGACCTGACCAATCTCTGCTATCTCCTGAGGGATATCATTTGCCTTGTTGTGATGTATCTTTACCTTCTTGCCTTTCAGGATAGGCTTTAATTCTATTATCAGGCTGTAGGGCAGGTTTATTAATTCAACCTCTCTGGAGGCCTCTATGCCTTCCTTGATTGCCTTAAGACCTTCTTCAATCTCAAAGATCTCGTCTATCTTAGCCTCAATCAATGCCATTAAAAATTGACTCCTCGCTTAAAGATGTTATATTATAACCAAAAAAAAACTAATAACAAAGGCTTTTTTATAAATGAGGTCTGGAGATATAAAAATATGGAGGGCTGATAGTGGAAAAAAAGAAGGATGAACTCAAAGAATCACTGAAAGGCTACAAAAAAAATATTAATCCTGTTATGAAGGGGATGCTTACATGGGAGAGGGATCTGCTTTTCCTCGGCAGGACGCAGCGGGGCTATGAGATAGAGTTTGACGGCCATATACAGTGGGGATGCGCGCCAACAGAAAGCCTCCTGCTCAGCCTATCCGGCTGCATGGGGATAGATGTTGTCATGTTCCTTACAAAGATGAAGGCAGCAATCAGCAATCTTAAAATTGAGATTATCGGCGAGCGGAATCCAACGCCGCCGCAGTATTATAAGGCTATTGAGATGATACTTCATATCTCAGGTGAAAATATCAGCGCCAAACAGATTGAAAAGGCAATTGCCCTTTCTCAGAAAAAATACTGCTCTGTATATCACTCCTTGCGAAAGGACTTAAAGGTCAACGTTAAATATATCCTGAACGGAGGGGCAGCGGTAGAGGGATTTTTGGAATAGATTGAGTTTACCCCGTTAGAAGCCTGCCTATTGGGAAACGATCAGCCTCTATTGGTAATTTGCCACTGTTGTGGGAAGCTTCTAACGGGGTTTACTCGTTTAACGGACCTATTGCTGTTAAGCGGGCTTCAATCACACACTGGAGCATCTCAAGCTCCTCCTGATCAAACCAGGTCATGCCGCAGAAGCCGCACCTGTCAATTTCGATAAGATATGCAAGGCTGTGGAATGTCCTCATCATGGGTTTCTGGCATTTAGGGCAGGATAGCAATAGTATCTTTGCCTTTTCAATTCCCTTTAGTCTTCTCATAGTAAATCTCATCTGATTTTCACGGAGGACAGTCTGTGCCAGAGATTTCAGCCTTTCAGTGCAGGGTGATTCTGTTCTTGCAAGTATCCGCGTTATCTTGGCATTTTCAACAAGCGTCCCCCTGCAAAAGTCGCATTGATAAACCTGTGTCTTTTTATAATATACCTCGCTTAATGGCTGATGGCATTTTGGGCATGCAAGGTTATTGAGGCTGCTCTTGGTCTGATTAAGACGTTCAGTGAATATGCTGTTTACTAATGAATCCTTCCATGCCTTCTCTACCTCCTGATCCTGTCCTGTGCTGATCCATGTAAGAGGAGAAAGCCATGGCAGGGCTGCAAGGTTTGCAAGGCTAAAAGGCCCCTGCCACTGCTGGTTCGGGTCAAGGGCATAGTATATCGGTCCCTCAGTCTTTGCCTCATCAGCAATCCTTGCTTTTCTTTCTGCCTTTGCATCAAGCTCTGAGATGCTCACCCTCGCCATCCTTAATAATATTCCTATCCTGTTTCTTATTGGAGGATGCGTGGAGAAGAGGTCGGCCCACCACTTTTCTGATTCATCAAGATTATTCGCCTTAGTATTAATAATACAGAGCATCTCAAGGCCGCTGCCAATAAATCCAATACCCCGCCAGTTCCGCGAAAGGAGGTGCAAGGCCTCTGCGAGCGCCAGCGGGTTTCGTGTTATGCGCACTGCTGCTGCGTCTGCCCTGTATTCACGCTCCCTTGAGATGAACATATTAAGTATATAGCTGAGCTTGAGCAATAGCCATGCAAGTATAAATGCAGGGGAGAAGAATGCCCTTCCCTCTGAGAAACTCTGGAACTTTTCTATTGCAGAGGCATACATGCCAAATAGGCTCGTGGCAACTGTGGCCTCTATGCAGTCCCCTGAAAGGACATGATAGGCCTCGTGCGCCACCACTGCCTCAAGCTGGGGTCTTGTGAGCCTTGAAAGCAGCCCCTCTGTTATCCCTATTGCAGCCCTTCCATCAAGATCAGCCACAGCGAGGGCATTCATTGAAAGGCTCGGGATAACCATGCACTCTATCCTTCTTGTATTTCCTGATGCAACATGTATCTCCTCATTTATGTTAAGCAGTTGTTTATGTACAGCATCAGATGGATCTGGCGAAGCGGCATTGAGATTGTCCATCACAGAGCGGACAGTGCCATGTGCAGAGAACCAGAAGTGAACTGCTGATAGAACAATAGAAAAGATAATTATCGTAATGATAGTCCGCAGGTCGCCGCCAAATAAGATAAAGCCCATTGATGGTTTAAAAGAGAATATGGAAAGTATTGGGGTGATTGACTGGGAAAGGATCGTGATTATGCAGAAATATATAAATAGAAGGACAAGGAAGAATATGCCTATCCTCCAGCTCTTCTTTTTTTCTATTTCAATAAATGTTATTGACAAGGATCCTCCTCACTGACTGCTATCTGCCACTTTTCATAGCAGTCCTTTGGAAGTTCCTGAATAAATTCAGAGGGCTTTAAAATAACATTCCCAACATTATATCTTGTTGTGAGGATGGGATATGTGATATAGAGGTCTGACTTTGCCCTTGTTGATGCAACATAGAAGAGGCGGCGTTCTTCTTCTGTTGCCTCCTCATCTCCATAACTTTTTGATATCGGAAAATTCCCCTCTGCTGCCCAGATGATAAATACCGCCTTCCATTCAAGCCCCTTTGCGCGGTGCACTGTAGTAAGTGTAACAGTCTCTTTCTCACTGATAGTGTCTGAAAGAATCGCCTCTCCGCTGATGCCCTCCTGCAAGGCGACCTCGCTTAAAAACTTATTCAGGGAATCATACTGGACTGCAAAATTGGAAAGCTCTTCAATATCACCTGCCCTTTCATAATAATTTGTATAAACTGCCTGAAGATATTTAAGATAACCCTCCTCTGCAACGACCCTGATCATCTCTGCTGGGCTCTCCTGTAAATCAGGATGCGACAGCCTCTCCAAGCGGCGGTAGAACTCAGGCCATGCCTCTTTTGCGCCCCTCGGAAGCAGATGATATATCCTGTCTGAAAGGAGCACAGAGATGGGATTTGCCTCCTTAGATGCCTCCTCCCAGATATTGGAAGCGGTCTTTGCGCCAATGCCGATATTGAGCTTTAGCATCCTTTTAAAGGAAAGCTCATCTGCGGGGTTGTGTATCACCTTTAAGTGGGCAAGGACATCCTTTATATGCGCCTGCTCAAAGAACCTGAGTCCTGAGCGTATCTCAAAGGGGATGTTTCTTTTTGTTAACTCCATCTGCAATTCTACTGAATGATAATGGGCGCGATACAGCACTGCTATCTCGTTTAAAGAATATCCCTCATCAACGAGTTCAATTATCCTCTGGCTAATAAACTCTGCCTGCTGGTGGGCATTGTTCAGCGGCACAATCGCTGGAAGGGGACCGCCTGATTTTATGCTGTGCAGCTCCTTTGGAAATTGATGGATGTTATGGCTGATGCTCTCATTTGCAAGATGCAGTATCTGCGGCGTGCTCCTGTAATTTGTCTCAAGTTTGAATACCTGTGCATCAGGATAACGGTTTTTAAATTCAAGTATATTTTTGAACTCTGCACCTCTGAAGGAGTAGATGCTCTGTGCGTCATCGCCAACAACCATGAGGTTTTTGTAATGACTTGCCATTTCATCAATAATATCAGATTGCAGCTTATTTGTGTCCTGAAACTCATCAACAAGTATATGCTGAAATTGTATTGATAGCCGCTCTTTAATCTTTGGCTGCTCTTTTAAAAGCCTGTGCCAGTTAAACAAAAGGTCATCAAAGTCCATAAGATTCGCCTTCTGCTTTTTTGCCTTATAATGTTTGAGGACTTTTTCAATCTCCAGTGTCATCTCTTCCAGATAGGGATAATATTCAGAGATCGTATCTGACGGCTCGCTTTCGCGGTTTACAGAGAGGCTTCCGATATTCTCAAGAATACCTGCCTTTGGAAATCTAACAGCCTTTGTGTCAATACCTGCTTCTGTGACACAGTCAGCAATCAGGTCTTTGCAATCCTCCTGATCAAGTATTGTAAAATTAGCTTCATAGCCGATCGCCTTTGCATATTTGCGGAGGAGCATATTCCCCACATGATGAAATGTCCCGCCCCATATTCTTTTTAGCTCCCCGCCGAGCAGCATCTCCACCCTCTGCAGCATCTCTCTTGCCGCCCTGTTTGTGAAGGTAACCAAGAGTATCTGCGAGGGGTCAATGCCCTTTTCAATAAGACAGGCAACACGGTAGGTGAGTGTCCTTGTCTTTCCGCTCCCGGCGCCTGCAAGGACGAGTATCGGGCCGTCTCCTGATGTAACTGCAGCATACTGCTGCTCATTTAATTCGCTTTTATAATTGATGGAGCTTTTAATGGGAGGCTTTTCAGTTTTTAGGATGTATTGCTTCATTTGTTATATGCTATCATAACAAACTTACAGGATTTTGTCTCTCAATGTCAAGGCAAGAATTTATCCTTTCAGGGGAGGGGATATTCTCGTGATGATGTGTATCTAATCATACACTTTTTCTTAATGTAATAATTGTAATCTCAGGAGGGCAGCTAAAACGGACAGGGATTGCAACCATCCCAACGCCCCGTGATACATAGACCTGTGTATCATCATTCCTCACAAGGCCGTTCACATATTTTTGGCCATAGCGGGACGGCACAATAGGTGCAAATAAGAAGGGTATCTGAACCTGACCTCCATGTGTATGGCCTGAGAGCACTAAATCCACCCTTGCATCCTTCGGCAGTTCCTCTGCATAGTCAGGGTGATGGGAAAGCAGTATCCTCGGCATATCATCTGGTATACCCTTAAATGCCCTGTTAATGTCCTGAAAATCTTCAAGATAATCACCGACACCAGCAATGCAGATAGAGCCTTCCTTTGTTATTACCTTATTTGTATTGGTCAGGACAGGGATCCCATTTTTTTCAAACACCTCATAACAGAGGTCTGCACCCTCCCAGTGGTCATGGTTGCCAAGTACAGCAAATGTCCCATAAGGCGCCTTAAGTTTGCCGAGGGCATTTATTACAGGCGGTATATATTCGGGTGAAGATGAAACATAATCACCGGTAAGGGCAAAGAGGTCAGGTTTAAGGCTATTTGCCTTTTCTACAGCCTTTTCAATAAATTTTATGCTTATATAAGGGCCATGATGGATATCAGTAAGCTGGCATATCCTGAAGCCGTCAAACTCATTGGGGAGCCCATTTATATATATGCTGGTGTTTGTAACCTCCACCTGACGCGGTTCAAAGACAAAACCCTCAAAACTGAGGCCGCCGACAACACCAAAAAATACACCCCTTTTTAGGAAATTCCTGCGGGAAATCAATCTGTTCCACATACTATCTTCCTTTTCTATAATCGCAGGCATTTTTTTATTATACCATCAAAAACAAAATTTTGCAAAAAAAAGTTGGCATCCATCGGCCTATGCTCAGTCAATGCTCGGCAAATACTCAGAGGAATAATTCCCCTCTTTGGCAAAGAGGGGCAAGAGCCTGCCCCTGCATGTATTAAGCAGGGGG
>CAKKST010000157.1 GCA_919903585.1 Nitrospiria bacterium
TGAGGCCTGCTGTTGTAAGACTCTATGATGAAAAGGATACAGCCCTTGCAATGGGCTCTCTCGGTTTAAAAATAGAGAAGGGCTGCCTTCTTATTATCGGTTTTGAGGGGGCTAAGGCTATTGTTGAGGCAGAGGCAGGCGAAGGTTTTAAAATATGCCTCGCACAGGGCGGCAAGGACCTCGGCAGAGAAGCCGGTGATTTCTGGTTAAAACATCGTTATGATATCTCCTATAAACAGGCTGAGATACTTTCTGAAGAAACAGCCGTACTTGATACCATTGAAGTAGCAGCAATATGGAGCAATCTGAATAAATTATATAATGATGTAAAATCTGTTCTGGATAATTACGGCTATGCAATGGCGCACTTCAGCCATGCCTATCCTGAAGGCGCCTGCATATATTTTACAATACTTGGCGAGGCGCCGTCAGAGGATGAGACAGAGGGATTTTATAGAAAGATGTGGGATGATGTGATGCAAACAGTAGTAAATGCCGGCGGCACCATCAGCCATCATCATGGCATAGGATTTTTTAAAGGCGAGTGGCTTAAAAAGGAACTTGGCAGCGGATTTGACCTGCTAAGAAAAATTAAAAGCGCCATTGATCCAAACAATATAATGAACCCTGGGAAGTTAGGATTATGATATGAACCAAATCCCCCTTAGTCCCCCTTTTTCAAAGGTGGAAATTCCTTTATCCCACTCTTTGGAAAAGAGGGGTTAGGGGAGATTATTATTAATGACAATGTATCAAAATTTTGTGTGCCTATAAATGCTAAAAGACTATCTACATAAAATTAAACTCTGTGCTGCATGTCCCAAGATGTGCAGGTTTGCCTGTCCTGTGGCAGAGGTGGAGAAGAAAGAAAGGGTAACACCCTGGGGCAAATCATTAACTGCCCTTCTTCTGATAGAGGGAAGGTTAAGCTATGATGATCCTGATGTGGTAGATACCTTTTATTCCTGCTGTATGTGTAAAAAATGCAAGAGCTACTGTCTTGTTGATGATGTTGATATTCCAGCAATGGTTCAGACAGCAAGGGAGGAGATTGTTGCAGCAAAAAAGGAGCCAGAAGAGATTAAGCAGTTTTTAGGGCAGTTTAAAAAATTCAATAATCCCTTTGGTAAAGAGTTAAAACTTCCCCCTCACCCTTCCCTCTCCCCAGAGGGGAGAGGGTTAGGAAGAGGGGGATTAAAAGAAGGAAGCAGTAAAGCCGATGTTTTGTATTTTGTGGGCTGCTCCACATTACTTGATAAGGATATACTTAACTCCACAATAAATTTATTAGATAAAGCAGGACAGGGATACAGTATCTTTTCTGACTGCTGTGGTTTTCCGCTCTGGGCATCAGGCTATACAGAAGATGCAAGAGGTCTTATGGGTAAGGCTAAAGAGGCTGTGCTTTCATCAGGCGCAAAGAAAATAATCACATCGTGCCCTGCATGCACATATATGCTTAAATCAGTCTATCCTGTTCTTGGATTTAGCATCTCAGCAGAGGTTTTGCATATTACACAATTTATAGAGACATTAATGAGAGATGGAAGGTTGCATTTAAACAAGAAATCTGATATAGATACTGTATATCATGACCCATGTTTCCTCGGCAGATATCTTAATATATATGATGCGCCAAGAAGTATTCTTGGACATATAATCACACTGAGAGAGCCTATCAAAACGAGGGAATATAACAACTGCTGCGGGGCAGGCCTGTATCATTTCAGATCAAAGACAGCTAAAAAAATAACAGAGATAGCTGTTGAAAATATCAAACAGACTAAAGCAAAGCAGATGATTACTGCTTGTCCGACATGCAAGCGCATCTTTACTGAAGCATTGAAAGATAAAGTTATTGTAAAGGACATAATAACAGTCTTATAATTGTAACGACATATTTGTAAAATCCCTCCTAACCTCC
>CAKKST010000158.1 GCA_919903585.1 Nitrospiria bacterium
TGTCAATTTATATAAATAGTAGTAGTAGTAGAGGCTGGAGATATGTTAATAATAATATAAACAGTATTAATATCAAACAGTTATAAAAACAAAAACCTGTTCAAGATTTTTTTATAAAAAATCCTTGATTAATAAAAAAGTATCTGTTATATTCTGTTAAATTTTAAAACAGTGAAAATAAATAATAAATATTAACAGCAACAAGCCAAAAGACATCAAAAAACCCCGCAACCATTTGAAAAATAACAGGGTTTACAATTATTAACACCTGTGTATAACCTGTAGATAGGAAAGAATTTTAAATATGGACATCTGGAATGAAGGCCTTGATTTAATAAGAAAAAACATAAACAAAGAGACCTATGAATTATGGTTTAAACCGACCGTTTTTAAGTCTTTTGTAAATGGAGAATTAAATATCTCTGTGCCAAACAGGTATTATGGTGAATGGTTAAAGACAAATTATTATTCCATGATAAAAGATACACTGACAAAGCTGACACAGGAAAACGAGATAAAGATTAATTTTATTCCTGATAAGGAGACAATAGGGGCAGTAAAAGAAAATGAAGCGCCAGAGGCATCAATAGAAAAAAATGATCTCTTCAAAGAAAAAAGGATGCTCAACAGAAAATATGCCTTTGAGAACTTTATCGTCGGCCCAAGCAATCAGTTTGCCCATGCAGCAGCAAAGGCAGTTGCAGAAAACCCTGGAAAATCCTATAATCCGCTATTTATATATGGTGGCGTAGGTCTTGGCAAGACGCACCTTATTAATGCTATTGGGGACCATATATTACAAAACAAGTCAAATGTCAGGATTATATACCTGACAGCAGAGCAGTTTACCAATGAGGTGGTAGCATCAATCCGCTATGACAAGATGTATCTTTTTAAGGAAAAATACAGGAATGTGGATATGCTCCTTGTTGATGATATCCAGTTTTTTGCAGGAAAGGACAGGTCGCAGGAGGAGTTCTTTTATACCTTTAATACGCTTTATGAGGCGCATAGGCCGGTTGTAATCTCAAGCGATAAATATCCCAAGGAGATGCTTGATTTAGAAGAGAGGCTGAGATCAAGGTTTGAGTGGGGCCTGATTGCAGATATCCAGCCGCCTGACTATGAAACGAGGATGGCAATATTAAGGGATAAGGTAGAGAGGGAAAAGATCAGGCTCTCTGAAGAGGTAATACTCTTTATAGTAGATACAGTAAAGTCAAACATCAGGGAATTAGAGGGCGCCTTGATAAGGCTCGGGGCATTCTCCTCACTTACTGGAAAGGAGATCACTGTTGACCTTGCAAAGGAGATACTGAAGGCCACAATCGGCGAGCATGAGAGGACAATTACTGCAGAGGCAATACAAAAGGTCGTAGGAGAGCACTTTCAGATAAAGCTGCTGGAGATGAAGTCCAAAAAGAGGACAAAGAATCTGGTGGTGCCGCGGCAGATCGCCATGTGCTTATGCAGGGAGCTTACAAGCCTTTCATATCCTGAAATCGGCAAATACTTTGGCGGAAAGGATCACACAACAGTAATGTATGCATGCAGGCAGATTGAGATGCTTAGAGAAAAGGATATAAAGATAAGAAATACCATTGAGGCATTGATAAAATCATTGAAATTAAAGTAAACGGAAAGGAGAGATAAAATGAGATTAAAGATCGGGCGTAAGGAGCTCTTAATGGGATTGCAAAGGGTCCAGGGAGTGGTGGAAAAAAAGGTTACAATGCCGATCCTTTCCAATATAAAGATAGAAACAGACTCGGATGCCATCAGGCTGACAGCAACAGACCTTGAAATCGGCATAACAAGCAGCGCAAAGGGGGAAATACAGGAGAAGGGCGGGATTGCTATATCCGCAAAGAAGCTGTATGAAATAGTCCGCGAGCTTCCGGAAGGGGATATTAATATAACTGTTGCAGAAGGCGGGAGGTTTGAGCTAAGGTCAGGCAGCAGCCTGTTTGCACTGATGTGCGCGCCCGTGGAAGAATATCCGGCAATACCTGAGATAGAAAAGGGAAAACTGATATCACTGGAGAAGAAGCCGCTCTCAGACATGATAAAGAAGACCATCTTTGCAGTTGGAGAGAATGATACAAGGTATATATTAAATGGCGCGCTGTTAAATCTCACAAAAAATTCTATACAGTTTGTAGGCACAGATGGACACCGTCTGGCAGTGATTAAAAAGGAGATTAAGGGAGGCGCAGAAACAACAGCCATTATCCCTAAAAAGGCCCTGATAGAGGTAAAGAGGCTGATTGATGAGGAGGGTGATGAGAACATAGAGATGGGTTTTGGCAAGAACCTCGTATTATTTAAAAAGGGGAATACAGAGATCATCTCGCGCCTCATGGAGGGGACATATCCGAATTATCAGCAGGTAATACCGCAGAAAAATGAGATAAAGATAGAGGTGAATAAAAAGAACCTTGAGGGGGCATTGAGGAGGGTATCAATACTCTCAAGAGAAAAATCCAATGCAGTAAAAATTGAATTATCCGATGGAAGGCTAACCTGCACATCCAGCAATCCTGACATGGGCGAGGCCACAGAGGATATCCCGGTAGAGTATAAAGGCCTGCCGCTTAGCATGGGCTTTAATGCCCGCTATATCCTTGATAACCTTTCTGTAATAGACGGCGATGCAATAATATTGGAGCTGCAGGACCCCTTAAGCCCCTGCATCATCCGGGATAAGGCAGACAAAGATTACCTGTGCGTGGTAATGCCGATGAGGGTATAAAACAATTTAATGCATCTAAGAGAACTAAGGCTCAGGGATTTTAGAAATTATACTGAGCTATACCTCTCCTTTAAAAGGGGAATAAACATCCTTATCGGTGAAAATGCCCAGGGAAAGACAAACCTTTTAGAGGCCATTCACTTTATTAATACCCTTCAATCCTTCAGGACACAGGAGGAGAAGAACCTGATAAACACCTCTGCAAGGGAGGCGGTCATTTCAGCAGCAGTAGAGGGCGGATGCGGGACCAAAAACATATCGCTTTTCCTTGATGATAAAGGCAAGAGGGTAAAGGTTAATAACAGGAAGATAAGCAGGGCAAGCGAATTTCTAAGCGAGACCCATGTCATTACCTTTTCACCAGATGACCTTTTTCTCATCAAAGACCAGCCCTCAGAGCGGCGCAGATACTTTGACAGGGCGATCCTTCCCCATACCCCAAGTTACTTGAAAACAATCAACAGATATGATAAGATACTACAGCAGCGAAACCACCTTTTAAGGGATATAAGGGATAGAAAGAAGGGCGCAGAGAAGGGGCTTCTGGCCGCATGGGACGACCAGTTAATTGAGGAGGGCGCAAGGGTCTTATTAAAGAGACATAACTTTGTTGAAGAGATAAGGCCTTTTTTAGAGGGGATATTTAAAGAACTGAGCAGGGGCCAGAAGAGGCTCTCAATATTCTATAATTCTCCGATCATACCTGCCGCGGAGGGAGCTGTAGATGCAGATGCAGTAAAAAAGCGGTTTCAGGACGCACTGCAGGGAGCGAGTGAAGAGGAACTCAGATACGGCCACACCCTCATTGGCCCGCACAGGGACGATTTCCAATTTATCCTTGATGATTATGATGCAAAGGCAACCTTCTCGCAGGGCCAGCACAGACTGGCTATACTGGCGCTTAAATTAAGCGAGACAGCCCTTTATAAACAAATATCCGGCGAATATCCCATTTTACTTTTAGATGATGTCTTCTCTGAGCTTGATGAGATGCGGGGCGAGGCATTAATAGAACAGATAATTAATATGGATATTGAGCAGGTCTTTATCACCGCTGCAAAAAAAGAGGGCATCCCATCTGAAAGAATGGGGTGTTCTTCTTTTTATTTGATAAGAGAGGGGACGGTCAGCCCGATATAAGCATTGATTCGTTTATTTAGTGTCATTGCGAGCGGAGCAATCTAATACTCGTAATGAGTGATGCGTGATGAGTAATGAGTTAAAAAACACCCATCACGCATTACGGATTACGCATTACGAATTTGGGATTGCTTCGTCGCTAAAAAGCTCCTCGCAATGACTTTATAACAGAAGGGATATGAGGACAGAAGAGAATAGGGAAAAATAGAAATAGAAGGGAGAAAAGAGAATTGAAGCTAGAAAAAGAGACAGGAAATCAGGAGACCTATGGCGCTGAAAGGATAACAATACTGGAGGGCCTTGAGGCTGTGCGTAAAAGGCCTTCCATGTACATAGGAAGCACAGGCTCATCAGGACTTCACCACCTTGTTTATGAGGTTGTTGACAACAGCATTGATGAGGCGCTCGCAGGCTTTTGCGATAAGGTTGAGGTCATAATACATGTAGATAACAGCGTTACCGTAATAGACAACGGCCGCGGCATACCCACAGAGATACATCCTGATAAGAAAAAATCTGCTGCAGAGGTAGTAATGACGATCCTCCACGCAGGCGGCAAATTTGACAATAAGGCATACAAGGTCTCTGGCGGCCTGCATGGCGTTGGCGTATCTGTTGTGAATGCCCTTTCAGAGCGGCTCGAGCTTGAGATAAAGAGAAATGGCGGTGTTTATCAGCAGGAGTATAAAAGGGGGAAGCCTATTGCCCCGCTTGAGGAGACAGGGAAGACAAAGAAATGCGGCACAAAAATAACCTTTAAGCCTGATTCAGAGGTCTTTGAGACAACAGAGATCAGCTTTGATACGCTCGCACAGAGGCTCAGGGAGCTCGCATTTTTAAACAAGGGCCTTCAGATTACCCTTGAGGATGAGCGCACAGAAAAGAAGCAGGAGTTCTGCTACAAGGGCGGCATCGTCTCCTTTGTTGAGCACCTGAATAAGAATAAGGAGCCGATCCATAAACCCATAGCCATTTATGACGAAAAAAAGGGGATGATCCTTGAGATTGCCCTTCAGTACAATGACGGCTACGCAGAGAACATCTTTTCCTTTGCAAACAATATAAACACCATTGATGGCGGCACGCACTTAAGCGGTTTTAAGACAGGCCTTACAAGGGTGGTGAATAATTATGCTGTGAAGAACGGCTTTATAAAGACCGATAAGGAATCATTAACCGGCGATGATGTGAGAGAAGGGCTGACTGCTGTTATAAGCATAAAGCTCCCGAATCCACAGTTTGAAGGCCAGACAAAGGCAAAACTCGGCAATAGCGATGTAAAGGGTATTGTAGAGACGGTGGTGAATGAGAAGTTAGCAGAGTTTTTTGAGGAGCATCCGCCGATTGGGAGGAAGGTAGCAGAAAAGGCTATAAATGCAGCGAGGGCAAGGGATGCAGCAAGAAAGGCAAAGGAGCTGACAAGGAGAAAGAATGCCCTTGATGTAAGCTCCCTTCCGGGGAAGCTCGCAGACTGCGCAGAGGCAGACCCTGCCCTATCAGAGATATTTATCGTAGAGGGTGATTCTGCCGGCGGCTCTGCAAAGCAGGGCAGGGACAGGCGCAATCAGGCAATCCTGCCATTAAAAGGCAAGATACTTAATGTGGAAAAGGCAAGATTTGACAAGATGCTGGGCAGTGATGAGATAAGGACACTCATCACAGCCCTCGGCACAGGTATCGGCAAGGAGGACTTTGATTCTGCCAAGGCGCGCTACCATAAGATTATTATAATGACAGATGCGGATGTGGATGGCGCCCATATAAGAACACTCCTTTTAACATTCTTCTACAGGCAGATGTCAGCCCTTATAGAAAAGGGATATATCTATATTGCCCAGCCGCCGCTCTTTAAGGTAAAGAAGGGGAGGGCTGAGAGATATATAAAGGATGAGAAGGCCTTGCAGGAACACCTGATAGACCTTTCAGCAAATGAGCTTGAGGTTAAGAGCAAGGGGGCAGGAAATTATATATCAGGCGAGAGGCTGGACAATATATTAAAGAGGCTGATCGCCTTTGAGCAGTTGTTGGCCCGCTTTGGCCACAGAAAGATTGATGCTGATATCATCCGCGCCTTTGCCATGCAGGAGGAGTTTGACAAGGCCCTGCTTAAAAATAAAGCAAGGCTTCAGACGGCGGTAAATGGCGTAAAAGAGCTTTTTGCCGAGATCTATCCTGAAAGGCAGATAAAGATAGATATTATTGATGATGTGGAGCATAAGGCATACGAGGCAGTTTGTGAGGTTGAGAAGAATGGCACAAAGAGCGAGGTAGTGATTGATGAGGATCTGGTTTCATCACCAGAGTTTAAGGAGGTAAGGAGCCAGTCGCCTGTGGTTACAGGCCTTGGCCTGCCGCCTTACAACGTTAGAAAAAAGGATGGCACAGAAAAGACCCTGAATACCACATTAGAACTTATAGGCTATGTTCTTGAAGATGCCAAAGAGGGATTTTATATCCAGCGGTATAAAGGCCTTGGCGAGATGAACCCGGGCCAGCTCTGGGAGACCACAATGGATCCTGAAAAGAGGAATCTGCTGCAGATCAGGGTTGAGGATATAGTGGCAGCAGATGAGATATTTACAGTGCTCATGGGTGATCAGGTAGAGCCAAGAAGGGAATTTATCCAGCAGCACGCGCTTGAGGTAACGAATCTGGACATTTAATATAGATGACAAATTGAAGTCCCCCTCACCCTAACCCTCTCCCACGAGGGGAGAGGGAATAAAAATAATAACGCTTTCCCATAAG
>CAKKST010000159.1 GCA_919903585.1 Nitrospiria bacterium
AAAGGCGAAGGCTGGAACATCGGCTGATAGAAACTGATAAACTTGCAGGCATAGGGCAGCTTGCAGCAGGCATTGCCCATGAGATAAACAACCCCATGGCAGCAATCTCGGGCTGCGCAGAGTCGCTTCTGGAGAGATTCAAAAGGGGAGAATATAACGATATCCCTGATTACGGAAATATCGTAGAATATCTCAGGATAATTGATGATGAGATATACAGATGCAAGAATATTACAAGAAATCTCCTTACCTTTGCACGGGGCGGTGAGGGTGAAATTGTCCCGCAGAAGATAAACCCCATCCTTGACGAGGTGCTGAATTTTCTCATCTACCAGCATCGCTTTCAGTCAATTATTGTAATCAGGAATTACGACCCTGCCCTGCCGAATGTCTTTGCAAATGACGGCGAGCTGCGGCAGGTATTCCTCATAATGATATTAAATGCCATAGATGCCATGGAAAAGATGGAGAGGGAGAGGCGGCTTGAAATCAGGACATATCAGAATGTCAATGAGGTGAGGATAGAGTTTAAGGATGCAGGATGCGGGATACCGGCGGAATATATTAACAAGATATTTGACCCCTTCTTTACCACAAAACCGTCTGATAAGGGGACAGGGCTTGGTTTATCCATTGCATATAACATAATCAACAGATTCAGGGGAGGGATAGATGTGGAATCAAGGGAAGGTGTGGGCACGAGTTTTATAATTAGTCTGCCTGCAGCATAAACAAAATGAGTTCGAGAGTTTAAGAGTTAAGGGAGTTAAAGAGTTAAAAACTCCTAACTCCGTAACTCCCTAACTATAGTGAACGCTAAAAATAAATAGACATTGTAGGGCAAGGCTTTAGCCTTGCTTATGCACCCTGCTGTAGAAACAGGTCTTTAGACCTGTTAGAAACATAGCTAAAGCTATGTTTCTACGATCCCTTATTCAACCCTGAAGGGTTGCCCTACAGAAGGATGCCAACTTATTTATGTCGTTCACTATAAAAAACGGGATAGGTGAGGGGTGCATTATGAACAAGAGCCTGCTTATAATTGAAGATAATGAAAATTTAAGGGACTTTTATAGTTCAGCCCTTGCAGAATTAAATATAGATGTCCATACAGCAGGTGATGGTATAGAGGCATTCAAGAAGATAGCGCAAAAGGAATATGACTTGTATATTGTAGATATATTCCTGCCCAACATAACAGGGCTTGAGGTAATAAAGGTCCTCAGGGAAAGGTATGAAAAGGCAAAGATACTAATAGTAAGCGCCGCAGCAACAGATGCTATTACAGAAGAGGCAATGAGGCTCGGCGCCGCAGCCCTGCTTAGAAAGCCATTCAGGCTGAATGAGCTGCGGGAGGCTGTGGCAAAACTGATATAGAGGCAATAAATATCTTTTCCGGTAGGGACATGCCATGGCATATCCCTACTGTGGTCGCACTGAAATAATGGCATGGTTATGAAACATCCATGAGCCGTTGGCTCACAAAGGGAGATGAAAAGTATCACCCTCCCCTTTGTCCCCTCCCATCAAGGGAGGGGAAACTTCTTATATTCCCTCTCCCCTTGCGGGAGAGGGTTAGGGTGAGGGGGATTTTCAGATGGAAGGCATTAAGGTCTTAGTTGCAGAAGATGAAAAAAACCTCGGCAAGGTTCTGAAAAGGGAGCTTGAAATAAGGGGATATAATATTGAGCTTCTTGAAAATGGAGAAGATGCCCTGAATTCAGCCAAAAAAGGCTCCTTTGATGTAATACTTCTGGACATTTTAATGCCCAAAAAGAATGGCATAGATGTCCTGAGGGAGATTAAAGAGGCAGGCATTTCCCCTGAGGTTATAATTATGACAGGCCATGCCACTGTCCAGACAGCCCTTGATGCAATGAAGTTAGGCGCCTATGATTATATCACAAAGCCCTTTAAGTTTGAAAAGATTGACACATTAATCAGAAATGCCGCAGAGAAGAAAAAGCTAATTGCAGAAAATCTCTATCTCAAAAGGAGAATAAAGGATGACGACAAAAGGCCTTTAATAATAACAAAAAGCCCCCGCATAGAGGACCTGCTTAAACTTGCATCAAAGGTAGCGCCCACAGTTTCCCCTGTTATGGTTTATGGTGAAAGCGGCACAGGCAAGGAACTGATTGCCCGATTTATCCATTTTAACTCTCCAAGATGCGATCATCCCTTTATTCCCATCAATTGCGCTGCGCTTCAGGAGAATATATTGGAAAACGAACTCTTCGGCCACGAAAGGGGCGCCTTTACAGGCGCAGATAAACAAAAACCCGGTCTCTTTGAGATTGCAAATAAAGGGACGTTGTTTTTGGATGAAATCGGCGAGCTTAGCCCTGCCATACAGGCAAAACTCCTGCGTGTAATTGAAACAGGCTCCTTTTTCAGGGTGGGCGGCACAAAAGAAATATATGTGGATGTAAGGATAGTATCTGCAACAAATAAGGATTTGAAGATGGAGGCAGAGGAAAAGAGATTCAGAAAAGACCTCCTCTATAGAATCGGTATAATAAGCCTGACCCTCCCCCCGCTTAAGGAGCGGAAAGAGGATATACCCCTGCTTGCAGGGCATTTCATAAAAAGCTGCAACCCTGCCGGCGTGAAGGTTCTCTCGCCAGAGGCTCTGGCGCTTATGGTGGAGTATCACTGGCCGGGAAATGTGCGGGAGCTCCTGCATATAATTCAGAGGGCTGTGCTCCTTTCACCCAATGCTGTGATAGAACCAACTGATCTGCCGCTTGAGATCCAGCAGCTAAAAGGGAAAATGGCGGAAGGCGTAAAAGAGAACCCTAAAACACTCGCAGATGCTGAAAGACAGCATATCATGTCTATACTAAAAGAGGCCAATGGCCAGAGGGGCAAGGCCGCCCAGATCCTCGGCATAGACCCAAAGACACTGTATAGAAAGATAATTGCATATAACATAAAAATCTAACCTCAAAATCCATTAAGAAGTTCAAAATTTTTTCCGATCTATACTTTTCTTTTCAATAAATTTGAGAAGGCCAGAGGTCTTCCAGACCTTAACCCCTCTTAGATTCTCAAAATGTTTGTCATTTGACCAGACACCATCATTCGCTACAGAAAGGGCAAGGGCTACAAATGGGACATCAAAGGATGCTGGTATCTATAACGAGTTTCATCAGGTGACCTGATATTTTTTTGACAGGCTTGCTTTTATAACATGGTCTATCACTTCAACATCTTTGCTGCCAAGCTTACTTTTAGATGCGATAGAATCCAATAATCTTATTTTTTTTGCATAATTCCAAAGGACATCACTGATG
>CAKKST010000160.1 GCA_919903585.1 Nitrospiria bacterium
AAAGAGATGGAAAAGATACGATGAGCTGGATGACTGATGTCCTTCATGCCCTCAAGAAGATAATTCTGATAGAGGAAAAGATATCAGTAATGACTGAAGATATCGTCAAACTCACGGATAAGATGGTTGATATAGACAGAAGGCTTCTGAAACTTGAAACAAAGCTTGAAGTTTATGAGGGCATGGCAAAGAGGAGAGAAATTAGTTAAGAAAAGCAGGGGGGCTATGCCCAGATGGTGGGCATAGCCCATTCTACTCAAGAAGAATAAGATTTTTTGGAGGGAGCAAGATGGCAGTTAAAAGGGTAACTTATAGTTCAGTTATTGATGCGATGGATGCATTGGTTAGGTCATTGGCTGCCCATGAGCAGAAATATCAGATGTCCTCTGATGACTTTTATGCGCGCTATTTATCAGGAAAAATGGAAGATTCTAAAGATTTTGTGGAATGGGCAGGGGATTACCAGCATTATATTCAATTGAAGCAGGAATTAGAACAAAGACTGAAGGTTGTTGCATGAAAGTCATTCTCGAATACTTTGGTAAGGTTCAGAAGTGTATTATGGCATTGCCCAGAGTAGAGATTGAAAGATATGAGGAACAGATACTATCAAAAGAGAGAGGAAATCTACGCATTCGCTTACGCTTCTTTGATAATTCTCTTTTAGAAATTAGCGAGGCTGTTAATATAGAAAATGGGATATTTAAATGGTTAGCTTATCGCTATCATTACCAAAACTCCAATACAACCGCAATATTTCGTTATGATAATACTCCACATCACCCTGATATAAGTACTTTTCCTGAGCATAAACACACGGGTAAATCAGTAATTAGCGCTGTTCGTCCAGATATTGAGCAGGTTTTATCAGAGGTTAAAGATTATGTAAAATTATAATAGTTGTAATGTGGGCTGCGCCCACCAAATAATAATGGCAGATGAAACGGTGGGCACAGCCCACCCTACTCTTTTTTATTATGCCTTTGACATTCCTTCATTTTTCTGTTATTCTATTTTGTAAAGAATGATGTTAATTATGTAGTAGGGGCGATTCTACTACAGAATAAAGGGATTAAAATGTCAACAAAAGTTATAACAACTATTCATATAAAACCAGAACAAAAGAAAAAAATTAAGACAATAGCAAAGGAAGAGGGGCTAAGTTTTTCTGATACCATAAGGTGCGCAATAGATGATTTTCTGCTTCTAAAAGAAGAGAAAATTGTTAACCCTGATGAACTTGCAGTATTAGCAAAGGAGGCAAGTGAAGCAATAGACAGAATAACTGTTAAGATAGATAAGATGCATGAAACTGTTAATGCTGCCTTCAAAAAAATGGAAAAAGTAAAATGAGTTGGATGGCCGATGTCTATCAAGCTCTCAAGAAGGTAATCCTAATAGAGGAAAAGTTGTCAGTGATGGCTGAGGATGTCGCAAAGCTATCGGATAAGATGGTTGAAATAGATAGAAGACTTCTGAAGCTTGAGACAAAACTTGAGGTTTATGAAGGTATAGCAAAAAGAAGGGAAATAAATTGATTAGGAGAAGCAGAAAAATAAAAAAATGAGAGAGGTTTAATATTTGAAGAGAGGGCTGTAATGAGGTAAATAAAAATCATAATCATAATTCAAAAAAAGGCGAACTCAAGTGTTCGCTTTTTTTTATTTGCCCTAATTATTGGAACGATTTGGTTATCCTTTTGGGGCTTGACATCTGCCACTATATGTGGTATCAATAAGAATGTCGGTTCTTCAGGCTTTCCTGTGGGTAAGCGATACCGAGAATAGAAATGTTTCCCCC
>CAKKST010000161.1 GCA_919903585.1 Nitrospiria bacterium
ACTTTGATTGTTCATAACAATGCACAGGATGATGTCTCAAATACAATGAATGCAGGGAAGGTTGTTGTCCATGGCCATGCAGGCGATGTCCTCGGCTACGGCATGCGGGGGGGCAAGCTCTTTGTAAAAGGCGATGCCGGGTTCAGGGTCGGCATACACATGAAGGGATATATGGATAAGGCGCCTGTTATGATTATCGGCGGCACAGCAGGAAATTTCTTTGGCGAATATATGGCAGGCGGGGTTCTCATCCTGCTTGGCATTAATAAGAAAAAAGATACACCAATTGCAGGCGATTATCTGGGTACAGGCATGCACGGCGGCGTGATGTATATTAGGGGTGAGGTTGACCCTTATCAGTGCGGGGCAGAGGTTGGCATTTCTGATCTGAATGATGAGGATAAGGAAAAGCTGTCTGCCTTGATTAAAGAATACTGCAATGACCTTGGATTTAATTATAATGAGATAATGTCAGAAAAGTTTGTCAAGCTCTATCCAAAAAGCTCACGTCCATACGGCAAACTATATGCATATTAATCGTAACTCAGGATTTGTGAATGACTGAGCTATTTTATGCCTTTATTCTGGGCATTGTTGAGGGTCTAACCGAGTTTATCCCTGTCTCATCCACAGGCCATCTCATCATAGCAGGACACTTACTCGGGTTTGAGGGCGAAAGGGCTTCTACATTTGATGTCTTTATCCAGCTCGGCGCAATACTCTCGGTAGTATTTCTTTATAGAGAGAGATTTTTCTCAATACTCACATTCAAAAAATCAGAAGGCTTTGTCGGCTTAAATGGACTAATCCTTTTATCACTCACAACCATCCCTGCTCTGATTATTGGTGCATTAGCGCATGGGTTTATCAAACGATATCTCTTCGGCACAACTACAGTAGCCATCGGCCTTGGCATTGGCGGGATTGCTATTCTTCTTACAGAGCGGTTCCTCCCAAAAGAAAAAAAGGCGGGGCTTGATTCCTTAAACTGGAAGGATGCCATTGTCATTGGCCTCTTTCAGTGTCTTGCAATGTGGCCCGGCATATCGCGGTCTGCAGCAACAATACTCGGCGCCATGTATATCGGCATTAACCGCAAGACAGCGGCAGAATATTCATTCTTAGCTGCCGTGCCTGTTATGTTTGCTGCCACCGCCTATGACCTGTATAAAAGCCTGCCATTCCTTCAGGCATCAGATATCTCTCTCTTTGCCGTTGGATTTATCGTCTCCTTTATCTCAGCGCTAATTGCTGTCAAATCCTTCATCCACCTCGTTGGAAGCCATACCCTGATATCCTTTGGCTGGTATCGCATTGGCATTGCTGCTATTATCTTATTTGTTCTTAGATAGTGTGGTGTCTCATAAATAGCTTTACACTTTTTGTCATTCCTGCATGCCTCTGGCAGGAATCCAGTCCTGTCTATTTGTGGATTCCCGCTCAAAAACCCCTGA
>CAKKST010000162.1 GCA_919903585.1 Nitrospiria bacterium
TTACAATTCTCATTCTAATAACCTCATCCCTCTTGCCTCACCAGCCCTCCTTTGCACAATCCAACGAGGGTATAGTCAGCAAAATAGAAGAATTCATCTCGCCGCCCAAGATAGAAGAGAGGGAGAAAAAGGTTGAACCACAAATTGATATTGACAGTCTTTCAATTAACGAAGCGATTTCTATTGCCCTTGAAAATTCCTATACCTTAAGGGAGTCAGAGGATGAGCTAAAAAGGATAAAAAACAGGCGCGGTGAAGAGACCCTCTGGAACTGGCTGAGGCCGAATGTCTCCTTAAGGGGAGGATGGAATACAGAAGAGAATGTGCCTGATGTCTCTGTTGGGGCAAGTGTTGATTTAAGGGATATAATGGGCGCAGGTAAAAAGCGCATTTCTAATCTGGAGCTTGACATGAGGCTTGCAGAGGCAAAAAAGAATAAGATAAGAAGCTCCATTGTTAACAATATTAAAAGACTATACAGGGACTACCAATTGGCAAAGGAAAAGGTAAAACTAATGGAAGAGATGGTTGCGCAGTCAGATGAATTAAAGGGGATACTGGAAAAGGGTATAAAAGAGGGAAAGGCACGAACAGAGACCATCCTTGTAATAGCCTTTACGCTGAATCAGAGCAGGATGAATCTGATAAGCGCGAGGCAGGACTTAACAAAGGCAGAGATGCAGCTTCTGGAGGCAATGAACATAGAATAAAATGGCCAAGATTAATTTACAGGGCGATAATAAGTGCTTTGTCTGCGGCAAGGAGAATCCCGACGGCCTTCAGCTTGATTTTTTAATAAACAGGGAAGACGAGAGCATCACAGCAGAATTCACGCCGGCAAAGACCTATCAGGGCTTTGTTGATATTATCCATGGCGGGATAATTTCAACAGTGCTTGACGAGGCAATGGTAAAACTCGCCTTTGAGCTCGGCATAAATGCCGTAACAGCAAAGATAGAGACGAAGTTTAGAAAACCTGTTTTTTCAGGGGAGAATCTGAAGATTACAGGAAGGATTGTAAAAAAGGATAAAAAATGGATTGAGGCAGAGGCATTGGCATACAGGGATGAAGAAATTGTTGCAGAGGCAAAGGGACTATTGATAAAGGTGTAACCTATTTTTAGCTTTAAGCTGCCCTTCTTTCCCTTTAGCCTTTAGCCCTTTGCCATTAGCCTATCATTCGGCATAAATAATTTTACCACAAATCTTCCTGTTCCCTTTCTGTCCATCATTATCCAGCCGTTAAATGTTCCCAGTATATCCCTTGCCTCGGCAAGGCCAATGGGCTTGAAGGAAGAACCGGCATCCGTATCCTTCCCATTGCCCTGCGAGAAAAGGGCCGCACTCGTGGCCATGGGAGCTATCCTGTCTGCATTTTCTATTTCAAGAAAATAGCCATCGCTGTTGTCATGTAATAATATCCTTACCTCCTCCCCTTCTCTTGAATAGCGCAGGGCATTGTTAAGGATATTTATCATTATCCCCCTCAGAAGCTCCTTATCAGCCATAACAGTCTTGACATCAGCGCCATCCACATCAAAGGCAATCTTTATCTTCCTCATCTTTGCCTCTATCTCAAACATGCTGGCAACCGCCTTAATCAACTGCGCCATATCAAGGGAGACAATATTTACACCGCTTCCCCTTCTTGTAAGCACAGGGCTTACAGGCAGGATAAAATAGAAGATGCTGCCCTTACCCGCCTCGCTCTCCACCCCTATCTTTCCATTTAAATGCTCCACAAGTCTTTTTGTGAGTGCAAGACCGAGGCCTGTCCCTTCATAGCTCCTTGAAAGGGAGCCGTCGGCCTGCTCAAAGGGCTTGAATATCCTCTTCATATAATTTTTATCTATGCCAATGCCTGTATCCTTTACAGACACCATTATAAACTGTGCATCAACACCCTTCATCTCGTCCCTCCATTTTTCATTCCCGGCCATAGTGGGATTTGAAGGGTCAAATGACATTGCCTTTATTTCAATGCCCCCTTCATCAGGTGTGAATTTAACAGCATTGGAAAGGAGGTTATACATTATCTGCTTGAACTTTGTCCTGTCTGAGATGATGGAGGAGACATCCTTATCAACATCAACAGCAAGCGAGATCCTTTTCTTTAGTATTGAAGGCTTCATGGAGGCGCTTACATCCTCCAATACCTCTGAAACAGAGAGCTCCTCAATATTTGTAGTCATTTTGCCTGACTCTATCTTTGCAAAGTCCAGTATCTCATTGATAATATCAAGGAGGTGCCTGCCGCTGTTGAGGATATTTGATATATATCTCTTTTCCTTTTCATCAAGCCGCCCCTCGGTTACATCAAGGAGTAGGTCTGAAAAACCGATTATTGAATTAAGCGGGGTCCTTAATTCGTGGCTGATATTTGCAAGGAATTCTGACTTTAGCCTGTCTGCCTCTTTGATTAAAAGATTCTGCTCCTGAAGCCTTGAATAGGCATGCCACAGGTCCTCTGTGCGCTTTTTTACATTTTCATCCAGATTCTCATTCAGATCCATAAGCTCTTTATTCAGGATTATCACATTATCATACATCATGGAATTGCTGATGATTATTGCAAGCTCCGCCCTGAGACTGTCAAGCATCTCCATATCATAACTGTAGTACGGCTTGAGATTCCTCTTTTTCCCGAGGGTTATTACTGCAATCAATTGATTCTGATATATAATCGGTATACACAGCTCGGCCATGAAATTGTCAAGGAACAGCCCTGCCTCTTTTCTTACTGAAATAAGATTTGGGATAAAAGGGAGATGATTCCTCTCTACAATATTATTATAGGCCTCCAGCGCCTTCAGAAAGGGATCGCCGGCATCAATCATAAAGCTTGAAAGGCCCAGATTTAATGAACTTGTATTATATAGCCTGCTGTCTTTGCTGAGAAAAAGAAGGGATACATCACCTGCATAAAGTGTATCAGACATGGTTGAGATGGTGTATTTTGAAAGTTCGTTTAAGCTCTTGAGCCTTGCCCCCTCTTTCATAAAACCATCTATAATCTTTAATGTATCGTATCTTCTTCTCTGAAAGAGATGGTCTATGCGAGGCTGGATTTTTTTTAAGTAAAAGAAAT
>CAKKST010000163.1 GCA_919903585.1 Nitrospiria bacterium
CAAGACAGCCAATGATGCTCATTAATGTGGACTTCCCTGAGCCGGAAGGCCCCATAAGCGATATAAACTCACCGTCGCTGATAGACAGCGAGACGCCGCGCAGGGCATCTATAGACTGATCACCCATCCTATATGTTTTCTTGATATCCTTTACTACAATCATCCCTTAATACGCTAAATCGCTAAATCAGCAAAATCGCTAAACCAATAATTTAGCGGCTTTGCGTGTTTTGTTTTGCGTTTTAGCGAACCTTGCCATCATTATTTAACAGGGTTTACCCTAACACCATTCTTAAGCCCTTCTGTATCTGGTTCAGTGATAACTATATCACCTTCCTCAAGCCCTTTTTTTATCTCAGTAAAGTTCCAGTTAGACAAGCCTATCTCTATTTCCTTAAGGGCTGTCCTGTTATCCCTTATTATATAGACCAGTTTTTTCCCCTCTCTCTCCATGATAGCCTGCGTAGGTATGGAGATAACATTGGCTGCTATATCTGTCAGGACTTCTATATCTGCTGACATCCCTGCCTTTAAAACAGGCTTATTTCCTTCAAATTTTACCCTCACTTCAAATGTCCTCGTCTCCTGCTTTAATCCGGCAACAATAGGCGATATTTTATATATGACGCCGTTGAAGGATTTGCCCTGATAGGCGTCAAGGGTTATATGTACTGTCTGGCCAGGTTTTAACCGCGCAACATCCACCTCATCTATAGTGGCAGAAACATAGAGCCTGTCAGGATTAACTATCTCAAAGAGCGGGGTGCCAACTATAACTATTTCACCCTTCTCAACAAGCTTCTTTGCAATTATACCTTTGAATGGCGCCTTTATAATTGAATATCCCTGAAGGATGGATAGTTCTTTAAGGGCTGAGTCGTAATTTGTTTTTGCTATATCATAAATCTTTTGCGCTGCATCCAGATCCTGCTGTGCAATTATCCCATCAGATAGGAGTCCTTTCAGCCTTTTCAGATTTCGCTCGGCATCAATAAAGGTAGTCTTTAATTCGTCTATCCTGTTTTGTATCTTTACTTCCTCTTCTGTAAGGTCAAGCCTTATAACCGTCTGGCCTTCATCAACATAGTCACCTTCATCAACAGGGAGGGATACTATCCGTCCTGTCCTCTGGGCGCTTAAAGTTACCTCGTTCTCTGATTTTATTATTGATGTTGTTGTGGCAGAAACCGTTACCCTCAGGTCGCCCTTTTTTAATGTCACTGCCTTTACAGGGATGCTTTTTGACCATTTTGTGTAGAGGGATATGCCGATTAATACAATTATTATTGTAATGATTCCTGCCCACAGGATTTTCTTATTACTCAATTTCCCCCCATCTAAAACCTTTCCCTCTCCCTTGACGGGAGAGGGTTAGGGTGAGGGTGAAAG
>CAKKST010000164.1 GCA_919903585.1 Nitrospiria bacterium
TAGCAGGCACACGGCGCAAACCCACCCCGATAAATGAGAGTGCCGCCAACAGAGTGCTTCTCCGCCTCAGCGGATCAGACAGGTCTGAATATTTTTACTCAAAGTCTTCGCCATTTATGATATAATTCACAATATAGATTGAACTAAAGGGGAGGCATGATATGAACTGGAAAGATAGAGTAACTGTAGACCCTCTTGTATGCCATGGGAAAGCCTGTATTAAGGGGACACGTATAATGGTTTCGGTTATACTGGATAACTTAGCAGAAGGGGTCAGCGAAGAAGAAATTTTAAAGAGCTACCCATCCATAGTCCCCAACGATATTAAAGCAGCTATTGCTTATGCGGCTGAACTGTCCCGTGAAAAGCTGGTATCTGTGACAGTATAGGTAAATATGCAGTTTAAGATAGATGAAAATCTGCCCATTGAGATTGCAGAACTGCTCATTAATGCTGGACATAATGCAAAAACTGTAAATGAGCAACAACTGCAAGGCGTAAGAGACCCCATTCTTATAGATGCATGCAAGAGTGAAAATCGTGTTCTGGTTACTTTGGATACAGATTTCACAGACATCAGGGCATACCCACCACAAGAGTTTTCAGGGATTATTGTTTTAAGAGTTGGAAGTCAAGCAAAACAGCATGTTATAAAAGTTTTTCAAAACATTATTTCTCTTTTTCAGCGAGAGCCGCTTAACCAACACTTATGGATTGTGGAGGAGACAAGGATTCGTATCCGTGGCAAGGATGATTAACCCAAAAATGTCATGACAGTAAAAGAAAAAGTTTATATTGTATGCCCGCAACTTTACATAACATGGCGCAAAAGACTTATGTGTAAACCTTTTAGGCTTCTTTTCCGCCAGCCCGTTATGTGAAATTGTGCTCCTTAAACAAGAGTTGATATTTATACAACCAAATTGCAGAAAAAGTGATACAATATTTCAGGAGACTGATAGTTGAAGATTAATGGAATTATTTGGTTTGATAATATTATTGAAAAAATTAAAAGAAAGCATAATGTCCAACAACAAGAAGTCAGAGAGGTCTTGAATAATGACCCTCATTTCAGGTTTGTTGAAAAAGGTCATAGGCCAGGTGAAAATGTCTATGCAGCAATGGGGAAGACTGATAGCAATCGCTATCTCATTGTATTTTTAGTTTATAAAACCGATAAACGTGCCTTAATTTTATCAGCGCGGGATATGACAAAAGCAGAGAGGAGACTATATGAAAAAATATAAAAGTTCAGTATCAGAAACAGCCTCTTACAAGGAAATGGGTGAGTTTTGGGATACCCATGATTTGGCTGACTTTTGGAATAAAACCAAAGAAGCATCTTTTGATGTAGATATTGAATCTGAAGTTACATATTATGCTGTTGACAAAATACTTTCAGAAAAAATTCAATCTATCGCACAAGAGCGCGGGGTTGCTGCTGATACCTTGATTAATCTTTGGGTGCAGGAAAAACTTCAAGAACAGAAAACATCTTAAGAATGTTTTAGGAGCGGCTTTCATACAAATACCCTTCGGGCACTGCGGCAAGCCGCAAAACGAAAAAAGGGACATCACTCAATCCTATACTCCTTCCATTTCCCATCAACAAGCCTTTTAATTTCATCTGACATGAATAATTCTGGAGGCCATTCCCTCATCATCCCCTCTTCCCTTGACTTCCTTGTTGCATCTATGCCCATTTTTGAACCGTATCTCGGCCAGTTTGCTGCATGGTCAAGGTCATCAAGCGGGCCTTCGGCAATCACAACATCCCTCTTCCAGTCCACATTATTCAAGACGCGCCATGCAGTATAGGAGATGTTCTGTACATCCACATCATCATCAACAATAATCAAAAGCTTTGAGAACATCATCTGACCCTTGCCCCATATTCCGTGGATTATCTTTTTTGCATGACCCGGATAACTCTTTTTTATAGAGATCAATGCTGCATTGTGAAAGACACCTTCCATTGGAAGGTTGAAGTCCTTTATCTCTGGAAAGTCAAGCCTAAGCAGAGGCAGGAATATCCTCTCTGTTGCCTTGCCCATGTAGCAGTCCTCCATTGGAGGCTTGCCAACTATTGTTGCAGGGTATATCATATCTTTTCTATGAGTTATGCAGGCAACATGGAATACAGGGTAATGGTCTGCAGCAGAATAAAACCCTGTATGGTCTCCGAACGGGCCTTCAATGCGCATTTCCCCGGGCTCAAGATAGCCCTCTATCACAAGCTCGCTGTTTGCAGGGACATCAATATCTGATGTAATGCACTTAACTATCGCAACAGGCTCTTTCCGCAAAAAACCTGCAAATAGCATTTCATCTATGGATTCAGGGAGCGGCGCGGATGCAGCGTATATAACAGCAGGGTCGCTTCCAACAGCAATCGCAGCAGGCATCCTCTTATTCATTGCCTTATACTTATCATAATGCCTTGCACCGCCTTTATGTATATGCCAGTGCATGCCTGTTGTCTTTTTATCATATATATGAATCCTGTACATGCCGCAGTTCTGCCTGCCTGTATCAGGGTCTTTTGTAAAGACCATCGGGAGTGTGATAAACCTGCCATCTTCAGATGTCCAATCCCCGTTTCTCCGTTTCTCCGTTTCTCCGCTTCCTATCTTTCCATCCCCTGGCCAGCATTTAATGATCGGGAATTTAGAGAGGTCAGGATTATCCCTTTCTATAACCTCATGGCATGGCGCATTTTTAACCCTCTTTGGAAAGCATCTTGACAACTCAAGGAGTTTTGGCAGCATGAAGAGTTTTTCCATCAATGTCTTTGGAGGCGCCTGATTCAGCAGGCCTTCTATCCTTTTTGCAACATCATCAGCCTTATCCACCTCAAGCGCTAAGCCCATCCTCTCAAAAGAGCCAAAGAGGTTTGTAACAACAGGGTACTGCGAGCCTTTAACCTTCTCAAAAAATAGCGCCTTTCCTCCATCAGGGCTCTTGCACATCCTGTCAGTAATCTCTGTAATCTCAAGGACAGGATCAACCTCAATCTTTATCCTTTTAATCAGTCCATTCTTTTCTAATGTATTAATAAAATCCCTTAGATCTTTGTATGCCAACCATCTCCTCCTGATTTTCTGAAATCTAACACATACGCATGGCTATTTCAAATACTTTTAACACCCCTACAGCCACTCAATCTCCACAAGTTTATCAACCTTCTTAAATTCAGGGTCTCCTGTAACAATTGTGGCATTTTCACGAATGGCTGTTGCAACAGCAAAACAGTCACCATAAGAAATCGGATATTTGGCTTTAATCCTTGATGCCTCTATAATCTGGTCAAAGCTATTGGATATGATATAAATGGGAAGATTAGGAAGGATAGTTGTTGCGAAGTATTCAGCCTGTTCACTGTTTCTTTCTCTTGCTATAATATAA
This sequence comes from Nitrospiria bacterium, assembly GCA_919903585.1. Taxonomy (GTDB): domain Bacteria; phylum Nitrospirota; class CAKKRA01; order 9FT-COMBO-42-15; family 9FT-COMBO-42-15; genus JACPZJ01. Next base: position 3,406 of record CAKKST010000164.1, read on the forward strand.
TAACTTTCTCCTATATTTATTTCATTCATTATAAGAAAATTATCTTCTGAAGAAGACTTTAACAGCTCTATTACTTGCTGATATTTATCCTCTCTTTTTAGATATGCGAGAAGGGCGTAGGAATCGAGCAATCTTTTTTTCTTCAAGCTCTTTCTCCTTCTTTCGTTCTTTCAGAAGCGCCTTGGTAAGCGATGTGCCCTCTTTAAAAATACCGCAGAAGCCTTCTATAGGATCTTCTGGCAACGGCATAATTTCAGCATGGTTCTTCACAACCTTAAGAAATACCTTTTGTTTCGGTTTTATGCCAAGGGCTTTTCGCACCTCCTTTGGCACAACAATCTGTCCTTTAGATGATACTGTTACTGTGGGCATAGTTTTACTCCAATATAAGCGTTTTACTTTATATTAAAAGTATAACTTTTTTATCAGAGTTTGTCAATAAGACCCATGACAAACGCTATCAAATACTTATTCACCACTTATTCCATCTTTATTACCGCCCTGACATTATTTCATTATAACATGAAGAACCACGAATATTATCAAATGTCTTAGAAGTCTTGATATAATTCCAAGTCTTATTATTATATTTCTCTATCCCCTTTCTTAACCATTCACAAGCTTTATTTGTATCATTTTTCAAAGAAAATAATTCAGCCATGCTGCTTATTATAGCAGCGCTATCAGGATTAAGTTCATATGCCTTTTTAATATCTTCCTCAGCCTCTTTGATTTTTCCAATCAATGCGTAATCAAGCCCACGATTGTTATAAGCACCAGCAAGATTGGGATGATTCAACTCAATTGCCTTAGTATAATCCTTGATTGCCTTATCATATTGGCCTTTATGGTCATAGGCACGTCCACGATTGAAGTAGGCTAAAGCATCATTAGGATTTATGTTAATTGCCCTATCATAGTCAGCAATAGCTTTGTCATACTGACCTTTCTTGCTGTAGATAAGTGCACGATTGTTATAGGCTACAACATAATTTGGATTTATGGCAATCGCTTTGCTAAAGTTCTTAATAGCCTTATCATATTGTTCTTTATAAGCATAAGCAAGACCACGATCGTAGTAGGCTTCAGCATTATTTGGGTTCATAGTAATTGCCTTACTGTAGTCCTCAATACCCTTATCATATTGACCTCTTCTATTATTGGCAGTCCCACGGTTATGGTAAGCATCAGCAAAATTTGGGTTTATGAGGATTGCCCTGTTATAGTCCTCAATCGCCATATCATATTGTCCTTTCGTAGTGTAAATATTTCCACGATTGTAGTATGGTAAGGCAATATTTGGATTTATCATAATAGCCTTATTGTAATCCTCAATTGCCTTATCATATTGGCCTTTGTCAGCATAGGTAACCCCACGATTGTAGTATATTTCATGGTCATTCGGATTTAAAGTAATTGCTTTATTAAAATCCTCAATCGCTTTATCATATTTACCCTTTTTATTATAGGTAGATCCACGATTAAGGTACGCCTCGGTAAGATTCGGATCTATTGCAATAGCCTTGTTGTAATCCTCAATCGCCTTATCATATTGACCATTATCATGATAGACAACTCCACGATTAATGTACGCTTTGGCATAATTAGGGTCTATTGTAATTGCCTTATTGTAATCTTCTATTTCTTTGTCATACTGACCTTTTATACCATAGATTACTCCACGATTAAAATATGCTTGAGCAAGATTCGGATCTATTGAAATTGCCGTATTAAAATCTTCAATTGCTTTATCATGCTGGCCCTTCATGCCATAGGCAATTCCACGATTGCTGTAGGCATCAGCATGATTCGGATTTATAGAAATAGCCGTATTGTATTCTTCAATAGCTTTATCATACTGCCCTTCATGAGCATAGGTATTCCCACGACTTACATAATCTTCCTTGGTACTGCAAGAGGATGGCAAGAACAAAAGCACAGCAATAATAATTGTAAAAACATGCTTCATACTATCCCTCCCCATTTACGGACATTAGCCATTCAATATCTCTGAAATCTAACACATACCCTTAAGTATTTCAATTGTTTTTTAGAGAACTGTCATGCCAATTTAGAAATATCCTGTTTTGCCTGATTGGCAGGTTCTCTACAGAATATCTATAACCTTTACCTTCTTCTTCCCTTTTTAATATCAATATTGTAGAATCGCTTGCATGGAGATTATTTTTGCAGGCCTTCAGCAGGCAATTTATTTGATCCTTGCTTTTGATAGAGAACTATACAGTATTATCTTCCTTTCATTAAAGGTATCAGGCAGCGCACTTTTGCTTGCAGCGTTAATTGGCCTGCCGATAGGTTCTCTTATCGGACTGAAAAGATTTTTTGGAAGGGATTTTATCATCAGCCTCCTCAACACATTCATGGGCTTACCGCCTGTTGTTGTTGGTCTTGTCTTTTATCTGATTTTATCAAGGAGCGGGCCATTAGGTTTTATGGGTCTTCTTTATACACCTTGGGCAATGGTGATTGTCCAGACAGCGCTTGCAATGCCAATTGTAGCAGCCTTATCGCACTCCTCAATCATCGGCGTTGATGATATCGTCAGGAAATCTGCCATAACACTCGGCGCAACACCCGCACAGGCTGCTTTAAAGGTAATCATGGAGGCAAGATACGGGATAATGGCTGCAATCATTGCTGCCTTTGGCAGGGTTACTGCAGAGGTCGGGGCAATCCTGATAGTTGGCGGGAATATTGCAGGATATACCCGTGTTATGACAACGACCATAGCGCTTGAAACCGATAAAGGCAATTTTGAGCTTGCCATATCACTTGGAATAATATTGATTTCTATCGCCCTCTGTATAAATATCCTCTTCCACTTTGTGCAGAAAAGAGGGATTGTTAAATAGATCATGGACCTAAGACTTTCATTATCACATATTACTAAATCCTATAATTCAAAGGTGGTTCTTAATAATTGCTCCATTGCCTTTGAAAGGGGAAGGATATATTGCATCATCGGCCCAAATGGAAGCGGCAAGTCAACACTCCTGAGAATCTCTGCATTGCTTGAACAGGCAGATAAGGGAGAGGTAATCTTTCACGATGGAGATAGACGGCTGTATGGCTCAATAGAATTGCGAAGGAGGATAACGTTGGTTTTTCCAAAAGGTGGATTGTTTAATACAACTGTGTTTAATAATAGCGCCTATGGGTTAAGCCTGCGTAAGATAGACAGGAAAGATATAAAGAAAAAGGTTGAGGCGGTATTAAAAGGGGTCGGCCTTTTTGATAAGATGAATCAGAATGCGCTTACACTTTCTTCCGGCGAGGCGCAGCGGCTTGCACTGGCGAGGGCTCTGGCGCTTGAGCCGGATATACTCTTTCTTGATGAGCCGACGGCATCGCTTGATCCGGGGAGCGGGATTATTATTGAAAATATAATCAATAATCTCAGAAAGAAGAGGCACATGACTATTATAATGGCCACACACAACCTGTTTCAGGTGCAGAGGCTTGCGGATGAGGCAATCTTTTTATACAATGGCGAGGTTGTTGAGACTGCAAATGTCAAGGATTTTTTTAAAAATCCCAAAGATGAACGGACATTACAATTTATCAATGGCGAAATTATTTATTAAAAAAAATTTTTTGCTTGCAATTTTTTAAATAGAATTTTATACTTTCGTATCGGTGTGAGGAGTTTAAGCAGAATTAACATCTTTAACAATCTTAAATAATTTTCTTAAGGAGGGTCTTATGGGTAAACAAATGACAAAGTCACAGATTGCAGATCAAGTTGCAAAGAAATCAGGTCTTACAAAGAAGGCAGCAGGACAGATTTTAGATGATCTTGCCGCTCTCGCTTACAAAGAGGCAAAGAACAACTTCACAATCCCAGGCCTCGGCAAATTGGTTCTGGTAAACAGAAAGGCAAGGATGGGGAGGAATCCTCAGACAGGGGCGGCTATCAAGATCCCTGCAAAGAGGGTGGTCAAGTTCAGGGTTGCAAAGGCCTGCAAGGACGCAGTATTAGGCAAGAGATAATCTTTAGTAATTTTAAATCTTAATAATT
>CAKKST010000165.1 GCA_919903585.1 Nitrospiria bacterium
GTGAAAAACATTCTAAATTATTCTATCACTTTCCTTTTAAATACTTAAACACCTGCACCCTGTTATTATATGAATCCGCTAAGTATATTTTATCGTTTTTGTCTATATACAGGCCTGCAGGAAGCCACATCTTGCCGTTCTCAGAGCCTCCGCCGCCAAAGACCAGCAGCAGCTCGCCGTTTTTATTAAATACCTGAACCACATCATACATGGCGTCTGCAACATATATGTGTCCTTCACTGTCCACTGCAATGCCTTTAGGTTTGGAAAATTCCCCTATCCTGTTGCCGACCTTGCCAAATTTACCGATAAACTTTCCATCTTTATTAAATATCTGAACCCTGAAATTTAAGGTGTCGCATACATATATATTCCCATCCTTATCTATTGCTATGTTCGTGGGAAAATTAAACTCGCCGTCCTTCTTGCCCCTCTGGCCGAATTCTGATACAGGCTTACCGTCAAGGGAAATGACCTTAATCTTGTTTGATGCCGTATCCACAACATAGAGATAATTATTTACAGGGTTTATTGCAAGGCCAGCGGGCCTTGCGAGGATCCCCTTTCCTCCAATCTCTGACTTTATTTTCCCCTTCTCGTCAAAGACAAAGACCTTGCCAATTACAGAATCAGAGACATATACATTCGCCTTATCATCAACTGCCACGCCAATGGGAGAGGTGAAAAATTCATCCTTCCTGACCCTGTCAATAAAGCTGTATTTCTTCTTATCCAAATCAAAGATGTGTATCCTGCGGCTGCCGCTGTCTGTGATATATATTTTCTCATCCTTGGCGGCAAATATCCCATAAGGTTTTACAATACGGTTTTCTACATCCTCGCCAATAATAAATTCCCATATCTTTTTAAAGATAGACTTCTTTATTTTCAGATCCTCAGGGGCTGAAAAGGACTGGACAAAACCTATCTTTGCCTCCTCTGGCGGCGGCGGCCAGACAAGCTCTGCAGAATAAAGTCTTGCGGGAAGTATAAAGATTATCGCTGCAATAATTAAAAAAATGTGAGTTTTATTTTTCATCTGCGGATTCCTCCACTAAGTCATTCCCACGAAAGCAACCTTTTTGTAGGCACGGTTTAAACCGTGCCTACAACACATTCACCCATCCACCCATCAACTCAATATCCCCATTTACCCATTTAATTTTCCCTCTCCTTAATTAAATCCCTTAACTCCTTAACTCATCACTCATTTACCCATCTCCTTGTTTTTATTAAAAAATATCCTAATTTAAATATACCAGATAATCCCTTAAAGTCAAGGGGTCAGAATACCCTTGTAACCCTGAAAAACATGGTATTTTTAGTCGTTTCTGCAAGCCCCTGTGTTTCAAGGGAATAAACATATTCCCCTGATAACAGTATTTTTCTTATCCTATAATCTATCCTCGCCTCACCGCTAAGGGTATTCTTGTTTAGGTTTAGCGAATATCGGCTCCACTCCTCCCTTATCTTAAGGGTTGCACCCATATTCCTTATGGGAAAGAGCATTACCCTCGTTTCAACATACGTTGTCTCTGTGTCATTGGATGAGGGATTAGAGTAGTCATAAAGCGCATATCCGCCTGATAAAAAGAGGCCTCCCCAGACATTATAGTCCAACCTTGACTCCAGCATAACAAGCTCGTTCTTTGTCCAAGGTTCATCCCCTTTCCTTTGCCAATAATTGTCATACCCAAAATTCGCAATAACAGCAAGCCCCCTTATGTAATAGCTTGATATCCCGAGCCTGTACCTATGCTCATCCCTGTCCTCTACATCTACCCTGCTCTCCCTCCTTGAGCTAAACTGATAGTCTGTTGACAGAAGGATTATATTAAGATTATATGCAATTCCCATACCAGCTATATGGCCTGTATTAAAACCATCGTCCCCGGGGTCAGCATTAACAATGCCGTAATCAAACCTATAAGAGGAATTAAAGGTAAGATTCCTTATTGGCAGGGTATAAGAATAACCTGCGCCATAGTTCTGGGCCTTACTTTTTGATGTAGATATCTCTGAACTGCTCTTAGACTGCAGATACGAGGCATTACCCATCAGATTCAATCCTACCACAGGCCTTCCAAGTATATTAAGTGTTGTCTGATGGCTGTCCATGTCTGTGGATGAAATAGTCCTGCTAAAATGGTAGCCGAGCCTTGTGTCTAATCGGGGGTCAGGATGATAATACAATGTTGTTGAGGAGAGGTGTCTCCTTGATAAAACCCGCAGCCTTTCACCGCCTGAGTTGGTCTCATCAAAGGTATAATAAAAGTTGTAATCCGTGGTAAGGTCTAAATATACAAGGGGATGGAAGTATAAACCTACCCCTGTGTCAACATTGTCTTTTAAAGAGGTATCTGTATCTGCCCCATCCTTTGCGCCTGTAGTTTGATAACTTGCGAAGGTGCGGAGGTGAAGTATCCTTGTAAGCTGACTGCCATAGTTCATGTCTATGCCATGTGAATCACTCGTGCTTGTGTCGCCCAGCCTGTTAAGGGAATTTAAATACCTGTATCTTGCAAAAAAAACACTTGATGAGGTTACCTTATTTAATTCAAGGGATGCCTCCCTCTTTCTCTCATCCTTCATTGACTGCGGGTCATCAGTTACTGTCTCAGTCTGCTCCATCAAGAGCCGTATTGTCGGCAGACTCCTTAGTAAAAGCGACCACCTCAGGCCGTGCGATGCAGTAGTAGTCTTCCTTGATGTATATACTGAGCTGTCTGAATCTGAAATAAATCTGTTTGTATAGAGTGTCAATGGGAAAAAGCGCTGCGGGAAGAATGAAACTGCTATATTATATCCATAATCCTTTGTGCGGCTGTCACTGTCATTAAGTTCATCCCATGTGTGCGTGAAGGTTGTCCCAATAGAAAATGTTGCTATCCTCGGGTCAAAAACAGGGCCATTAAGATTTAAAAAATACCTCTGCTGAAAGGTCTTCTGGTCTGTCTCTGTTGTTGTATCGCCTGACTTGCTCTTTTCAATCCTGTCTCTATAGGACAGCTCAAGCATCCCTGACCACGAAAACCTTTGGGCATTGGCCTTTTTTAAAGGAAAAAGGATAAAAATTACCGCAGCAATTATTATTATCCCTGTCTGCCGACAGGCAAGCCTTTTACTCTTTTTTCTCAAAAGGTGCATAATACTTTATCTCTGCCTTTTCTTTTAATCCCTTAATCCAGTCCATCTTCTTATCTTCAGTAGTAACCTCTTCAAGGTCCTTTTTAAGCTTTTCCTTTACCTTGGAATAAGGGTTATAATGCGCTTCCTTTTTCTCTTCCAATTTTATTATGTGAAAGCCATAAATGGTCTGTATTACATCGCTTATCCCGCCAACCTTCATGGAAAAGGCAACATCCTCAATATAAGGCTCCAGCCTCCCCTTATGAATAAATCCCATATCGCCGCCCTTCTCCTTGCTCGGGTCATCTGAGAGCTCTTTTGCCATTTTAGAAAAATCCTTTCCTGCCTTTAATTCCGCAAGTATACTCTCTGCCTTTTCCCTTCCCTTTTCCCATTGCTCATTTGAGGCATAGGCTTGCACCTTAATCAATATCTGCCTGAGCCTTATCTTTTCAGGCTCCCTGAATTTCTCCCTGTTCTTATCAAAATATTCCTTAACCTCTTTATCACTCAGTTTTATTGGTTTCCCAAAGAGCCTTTCCCTGACCTTTTTTATTGACAGCTCCCTTTCAATTAACTTCTTATAACTGTTCGGGTCAAGGCTATTTGCTGATAACGCCTTATTAAAGGCATCTTCAGATGGGTACGCCTTTTTTATCTCCTTAAGCCGCTTGTCAATTTCATTTTCAGGGATTGCAATACCCATCCTCTTTGACTCCTGATACACAAGCTCCTCTGTAATTAATTCATCTAAGGCCTTGTTCTTTATCTCCTCTAATTCCTTGTCGCTAATCCGTCCATGAAAGCTGCTCACAGAGGAGAGCTGTTTTGTGCGTATCTCAAGGAGATTGGAGGTAATTGGGGCTCCATTAACTGCGGCGGTAATCTCTTTTGCTGTATCTTTGGGATTTTCCTTCTGAAATGGTATATCCTGCGAATGAAGCGGCAAAACTGAAAGGATTAAATAGAACGTTAAAAGCTGACAACTGAGAGTTAATTTAAGAACGGCTCTACCTCTACTCATCTTATCCCCCTGTTTAATTGGCAATATTTTTAAATCTACCCGCCTGTTTCTCCCCAGAATGTAGCGGTGAGTTTCCACCCTTTATATAGGGTTTTTGGGAGTTTAAAATTTAGCATAATTTTGCCTGCAAATCAAGCAAAAAACAGGCTTTTTCGCAGGGTTAGAATGTCCTGCCAAAATCAAAACCTGCGATACCTTCCTGCATTATTAAGCATCTCCATAGACTCCTGTATCCTGCCTGTCTCCTTATAAATATCCGAAAGCTGGGAATAGGCCTCGGGCAGGTTGGGTCTTAAAAATAGTGTCCTCTTAAAATATTCTTCTGCAAGCCTTAAATCGCCTGATTTTTTATAAATAAGGCCAATATTAAATGGAATCATGTAATCAGGATATATCTCATATGCCTTTGAATATTCAGCAAGGCTCTCTTTATAATCTCCGAGCTGATAATTAGCAACACCAAGAAAAAGATGGAGTTCGTCATTAAGGGGATCCCATTTTAGCCCTTTTTTTGCCAGAGGGATTACCTCCTTATACCGCATATCCCGCATAAGGTACCATGCATCTTTATGAATCTTTGATGCAATAACAGGACCAAAACCCTTCCAGATAAAGATAACTGCTGCAAAAGCTGAGATGCTAAAAATTAAAAATGACAGAAATGGATTAAATGTTTTGCGTAGGGGCAGACCCGCGTGCCTGCCTCCATAATAAGGGCGAACACATCGGTTCGCCCCTACAGGGGGCTTCGCCCGCCCCCCTGCCATAACCATAACAAACCCCAGATATAGCCAGTAAAGCATGGCATTGGGGACCAAATTCAGCGGAAATTCTACTAATGCATGGATCAGGATGGCAGATGCCCCTGATATCATTCCAATTGTAAACGCCTTTTCTTTTAATGGGGAATCAGAGCGGATGATCCTAAACCCTTCTTTAAAAAATATTATATTTATCCATAAAAACAGTAATAACCCAATAATCCCCTGCTCAGATGCAATCTCCAGATATTGATTATGCGGGCTTTCCGCAGAGCCGAGATAGGGAATATATTCAGGATTCTCCTTTAAAAAAGCGCCCTGATAATGCTGATAATTCAATCTAAAGGTATTTACACCAATGCCAATTATGGGGTTATCTTTTATCATATTAAATGTCGTTCCCCACATTAATTCCCTCCCCTTTATTGTTAGATGAGACCTTGTGATTGGTGATAGCTCTGCGATTATTGGATTTGATCCTACTGGAAGCATAAGGGTTATTCCTGCAGTAACTATTGCTAACGCAGCAATAACTATCACAGAGAACTTGAGATATTTTTTAAGATCTCCGAATGGCATCAGACTCTTATTTCTCACAATAAGAATTAACAATACAATAATGGATACAAACAGCCCCAGCCATGCGCCCTTTGTCCGTGATATTAAGATGCAGAAGATTAATATAAACAAGGCAATACTATAGCTATATCTCTTTCTAATATCATCAAAATAATACCACAGGTTTATTAGTGTAACAGGGATAACTGCAATAAGAAAACTGCTCATAAAATTTGGATTTCCATAGGTGGAGTATACTGCTGTTTTGTCAGGCAGCTTTTTTGGTATAGAAAATTTTATTCCATGCTCGTAATCAAGCCCAAAAAACTGAAGGATGCCAATAAAGGCGCTTATTGTGCTGACAATGATAAGGACATTAAGGATTTTTTCAATAAAGACTAATCCCCCCATCCCCCCTTTAGTAAAGGGGGGCGAGGGGGGATTATGATTTTTCCATGATGTATTGGGATGGAGTAAATACAGTGTCAGAAAAAATAATCCAATCTGTGGCAAAAAGAGGGAATAATATCTCAGGCTCACCTGAATATTTATTGAATTAAAAAGTGATAAAAGCCCCCAGAAGGAAAATAGCAGGACAGCCATAATAATTGACCCCCACCCTCCCCTCCCCCGCAAAGGGGGGAAGGACTTCTTCATCTCCCCTCCCCTTGCGGGAGGGGATGAAGGGGAGGGGGCAGGCAGTTTTACTGTAATGAATACGGCATATAAAAAGATTACGGCAACAAGAGCCTGAAAAATAAATCTCTTTGGTATATAAAAGGACTCATAGGTAAGCCATGTGAAGAAAAGTGGAACAGCTATTATTAGGGCATAGAAAAGGTATTGGGAGATTTTATTTTCAGTCATTCTATCTTCCATCACCCTCCCCCTACCCCCTCCCATCAAGGGAGGGGGGTTAAAATTCCCTCTCCCATTGTGGAAGAGAGAGTTTAAAATTCCCTCTCCCATTGTGGAAGAGGCCATCCTTTATCCCCTCTCCCCTATGGGGAGAGGGATAGGGTGAGGGGTAGATAAAAAATAAGCCGAGCACCCCCCACCTGAGGGTGGGGGGATGATCGGCTTATGATTAAAAAGAGAATTATAAGGGCGAACAACCGTTCGCCCCTACAAATATATTCTTACTTTATATGACAGGTTGTGCACAATGCGCTGCTTGCATTTGACTTTCTCAGGAATGTTGGATAATCACCTGTACCACTTGCTACCTGTGTCCCGTGCGGGTTATGGCAGGATGCGCACTGAACCTTATATGTTCCTGACACTGGGGGTGTCTGGTATAGCTTTACCTCGTTATCGTCTGCCCTCGTATTACCAGTCTCTTCAAACCATCTTGCAGTGCCTAATGTAGTATAGGTCTGAACGAATTTTGGGTCCTGTGTTGCAGTAGGATATGTCATTGATATAGGATGGTCATCAGCAAGATTCTGGGTCAGGTTTGTTATCCTGCCATCCACTGGTAAAGTATTATTACCCGGTGAACCTGCAAGATTCGTAAA
>CAKKST010000166.1 GCA_919903585.1 Nitrospiria bacterium
AGTTCCCTCTCCCCTTGTGGGAGAGGGGTAGGGTGAGGGGAATGTAAATTTATTTATTGCGTTTGCATTAGTTAGTCCTCATGGCAATATTGATTTTTATTTCGCCGCACCTTGTAAGAAGCGGCACCTGAAATATCTCAAGCCATGGCGCCCCCGTTATCATCTCCTCTTTTGTTAGAGATGACGGCGGAAGAATCTTAAAATCAAATCCCAGATCGTTTATCGCGCTTGTGGCATTGCCTGCAATCATATTGGTCAGTTCAGAGATTGCATCCAGCGCAAGCGGTGTCAGGGTTTTAAATTTCTCGCCTGTCATTACATTGCAGATATTCAGGGCGGTCTCCCTGCCCATATTTACAATGATGCCTCCTGTAGAATCGCCTTCAAGCTTTATTATAACTGCGATATCACTTTTTATTTCCGCAGGCCTGATCAGCGAGACATCGCCCATCCTGAGCTCTGACTGCATGACATTGGCAAGCACCTTCATTGTAGAAATAAGGAGCGGCTCTATATATTCGTATCTCATTTGCTCCCACCATCCTTCTTTTCAACCACATCCATTATTATCATGCTCGCATAATCAGGGCGGTATGGTTTGGTGATAAAGTGCTTTGCGCCAGTGCACATGGCCTTCCATACCATTTCCTTATGCCCTGTGGAGCTTACTATTATTATCCTTGCATCTTTATCCTTCTCCATTATCTTCGCGAGGGTTGCGATCCCGTCAAGCTGCGGCATGGTGATGTCAAGAAGGAGGATGTCGGGGTTTAGCTTAAAATAAAGGTCAACCGCCTCTGCCCCGTTTTTCGCCTCGCCAATAATCTTTCCACCGACCATGGACACCACCTTCGCAATGTTCTTTCTTGCAAATTCCGAGTCGTCTGCAATTAGGCATGTGAATGCCTGTTTAATAGTATCAGTGTTAAGCTGTTCCATATTCCACCTCCTGTCCTGAGAAATGGGCGCTTAAAAAGCCTGCCATCTTCTCAAGGGACACAATCTGTTTTACATGATTTTTTTCAATGGCCACCTTTGGCATGCCAAAGACCACACAGCTATCCTCATCCTGAGCTAAGGTAAAGCCGCCTTTTTCCATGATACTGCCGAGGCCGTCTGCGCCGTCGCCCCCCATCCCTGTCATAATCAGGCCTGTTGCGCTGCTTCCATATTCTTCTGCCACTGAATTAAAAAGCACATCCGCTGACGGCCTGTGCCCATTTACAGCAGTGGATTTGCTTAAGACAGCTATGGTATTATCCATAATCCTCTTAACCTTCAGGTGCCAGTCTCCCGGGGCGATTAATGCCCTGCCGGGAATGATAAGGTCGCCGTCCTTTGCCTCCTTGACCTCTATCTTGCAGAGGGCATTCAACCTCGCTGCAAACATCTCTGTGAAGCCTGCTGGCATATGTTGGACAATAAGTATCCCTGCAGGAAAATCCCCCGGTATCTGGGGCAGCAGATAGGCAAGGGCATTCGGCCCGCCTGTTGATATGCCTATGGCAAGGACACTTTCAGCGCCCTTTTTTACCGGGTATGGTCTCTTTTCCTTTGGGGCAGAGGCTGTTTTAAGCTTTTTGATCCTCAGCCTTGCAAGGGGATTTTCATAGGCAGCCCTTACCTTTTGTATCAGATCGTCGCCTATCTCCCTTATGTGCACAGATATTGCATCCTGCGGCTTGGTAACAAAGTCAAAGGCGCCTATCTCAAGGGCATTTAAAGTAAGCTCTGCATCCTTCTGTGTAAGGGAGCTGACAATGATAGTGGGCGTCCCGAAGTTTTTCACAATATGCCTTAATGCCTCTATGCCGTCCATCCTCGGCATATTTACATCAAGGGTAATGACATCAGGCTTTAAATCATTTATCTTTTTTAATGCAAAGAGTCCGTCCATAGCAGTGCCTATTACCTCAATATCAGGATCAGCGCTTAGTATCTGCGGTATCATTTTTCTCATTAAAGCTGAATCATCAACTACAAGCACCTTTATCTTTTTCATAAATACCCCCTCACCCTATCCCTCTCCCACAAGGGGAGAGGGGACTGATTTATTTCCCCTCCCTTGACGGGAGGGGATGAAGGGGAGGGTTATTTTTGTTTTCTCATCCTCTATTGCCTTTCTGAATATGGCAGGGACATCAAGGATAAGAATAACCCGTCCATCCCCCCTGATTGATGCGCCTGCTACAAGTTCTGTCTCTGTATAATTGCTGTCAATGGCCTTTATTACAAGCTCCTGCTGCCCCATGAGGCGGTCAACGAGGAGCCCGAATTTCTTGCTGCCGGCGCCTAATATAATGGCAAACTTCTTCTGAGAATTCTTATTAAATCCCCCCTCGCCCCCCTTTTCTAAAGGGGGGATGTGGGGATTATCATTTCCGTTGATCCTGAATAATTCACTCAACCGAACCATTGAAATCACCTGATCCCTGAGTATGATGTTCTCTTTTCCATTTATGGTTGCCAGTTCATCCTCCATGATCCTTGTTACCTCTGTTACAGCAGAGATGGGTATTGCATAGAGCCTCTCTGAGACCTCAACGAGGAGCGCCCTTATCACAGCGAGGGTAAGGGGCAGCATCAATCTGAATTTCGTTCCCTTTCCTAAGGATGATTCTATCTCTATTAACCCCTTCATATTTGTTACTGCTGCCTTTACTGCATCCATCCCAATACCCCTTCCAGAGATATCACTTACAGTCTCTGATGTGCTCAGGCCAGAAAGAAAGATGAGATTAAGGGCATCTCTCTGCGAGAGCCTTTCCGCATCCTCTTTGCCTATGAAGCCCTTTTCAACAGCCTTTTGTTTGAGTCTTTCAGCATCTATACCATTTCCGTCATCAGATATCTCAATAATAATCTGTGTTGCCTCATGATAGGCATTTAGGGTAATCGTCCCCTCCTGCTGCTTGCCGGTTGATCTCCTGTATTCAGGAGTTTCTAACCCATGGTCAATGGAATTTCTTATTATGTGTATAAGCGGCTCTCCAAGCGCATCAACAATACCCTTGTCAAGTTCAACCTCTCTGCCCTGTATCAGAAGCCTCACCTGTTTGCCCTTTTCATTGGACAGCTCCCTTACTATCTTTGGAAATTTTCTAAAGACATGGTTTATTGGAACCATGCGCATCATCATTATTGCCTTTTGCATGTCTGAAACTGTGCGTTCCATAAATGAGTTTACAGAAAGAAGCCTTGGGGCTATATCTTCTGCGGACAGGCCGCCTTCTGCATCCCTCGCTATCTGGTCAATTGTTGAACGGCTGATTATGAGCTCACCTGCAAGGTTCATCAGCAAATCTACTTTGGACGCCTCAACCCTCAATGTCTCGCTCTGGAGTCTTGTCCCCTTAATATCTTCCTGAACCTCCTGATGTTCTTCTTTATCAGCAACATTGGGGGGTGGGGAGGCGATGTGGTGAGCGATATTTATTAAATTGGTAATTCCTGTAATAGACAATATCTTTCTGATCTCCTCAGGATTTTTATTTGTCCTGAGAATGATCATAATCTTTTCTGAGGCCTCAACCTCTGCGCCTGTTAGATCAGGGGTGGAGCTGATTATCTGGCCGAGGGTTTCAAGCCTGCTGTTAATCATAAGGGCGGCGACTCCCCTTTCAGCGCATTGGGGGTGAAAGACTATTTCAACATTATAGAGCCCTGCGCCTTCTTCCGAGATTTTATCTCTCTGCGGCAGTTCATTTAATTCCCCCTCGCCATTATTTTCTATAATCCCCCGCTGTCCTGCTTTTTCAAATCCCCCTGTATCCCCCTTT
>CAKKST010000167.1 GCA_919903585.1 Nitrospiria bacterium
AAAGTTTCCCCCTTTGAAAAAGGGGGATTAAGGGGGATTTTAAAATTAATTAACACTACTTTATCATGTAATAAGATTTAATGCGTTTAAATTAGCATGAAGAGGCAGACAAACAAAAGGGGAAACTGGAAGTTTCCCTCCGAGTGAAAAAAAGGAGGTGTGTTATGACAACGATGATAGATGTAATTAAGAAGGCCATGTTAATGGGTCTCGGTGCACAGGAGAAGGCAAAGGAGTTTGTAGAGGAGCTTGTAAAAAAGGGTGAACTGAGCAAGAGCGAGGGGGCAAAGATTGTAAAGGAATTTGTTACAAAGACCGAAGAGAACACCAATATTATGGAAAAGAATATCAAGGGATTTATCCATAAGGCCTTTGAGAAGATGAATCTCCCGACAAAGGATGATCTTGAGAGGCTTGAGAAAAAGGTGCAGGCATTGTCTTCAAGGGTCAAGAAGATTGAAGGGGGAAAAGAAGAAGAGACAGATTAAGGGATGCGGATACTTGGACTGGATGTTGGAGACAAACGGATTGGCATTGCTGTAAGCGATGAACTGTGCATGTGCGCCCATGGTGTGAGGACAATAGAGCGCAAAGGCATTAAAGAAGATATAAGGCAGATAAAGGAGATATGCGAGGAATACGGGGTTGAAGAGATTATAGCAGGTCTTCCGGTAAACATGGACGGGACAAAGGGTATAATGGCCGGGAAGGTTGAGGATTTTATCTCTTTGCTAAAAAAGGATATATTGATTCCAATAAATACATGGGATGAGAGGTTAAGCACAGTACAGGCAGAAAGGAATCTGATTGAGGCAGATATGAGCAGAAAAAAGAGAAAGTTAGTGATAGACAAGATTGCAGCCGCTATAATACTTCAGGGGTATCTTGACAGCAGGCAGCATTAGAGTGTTTTCTATGAAAATCTGGGGGACAGGAATGTCCAGCCTATTAATAGGCGTGGTTTTCTAACCCCGCAAATATGGTATTAACGATTGATAAAGAAAAAAAAGACAACTAAAGGGGAGGAAAAGAAAAAGAGCGCTGTCTTCAGACGTTCGTTCTTTGTGTTTCTTTCTGGCGCTATTTTCCTCCTCCTAATCATACACATCTATACCCTTCTTTATTCACCGCCCAAAAAGGAAAAGATCTCCAAAATAATTACTATTCAGGAAGGGGCAAGTTTTTATAATGTTGCAAGGCTCCTTGAGGCAGAAGGCCTTATATCAAGCAGGAGGTTCTTTGTGCTGCTCGGGAGGGGCTTTGGCGCAGACAGAAGGATTAAGGCAGGTGAATATTCATTAAATACCGCCATGCTTCCTTTAGAGGTCCTTGATATTATAAAGAACGGCAAGGTTTATCACCACAAGATCATCATACCAGAAGGTTATTCAATAAGGCAGATAGGCCGCCTCCTTGAAGAGGAGGGTCTTGTTGATTTTAAGGATTACGGGGCGCTCGTTCATAATAAGGATTTTATTCAGGCATTTGGGATTGACGGCCCAAGCCTTGAGGGGTACATCTTTCCTGAGACATATTTTTTTGCAAAGAATCAGGGATTAGAGGAAATTATCAGCTCAATGATAGCCAAATTTTTCAGCGTCTATACACCAGAGTTTGAAAACAGGGCAAGGCAGCTCGGCATGACGATGAGAGAGGTGCTAACGCTAGCATCAATAATAGAAAGGGAGACAGGCGCAGAGGAGGAGATGCCTGCTGTCTCTGCTGTGTACCACAACAGGTTAAAAAAGAATATGCCTTTACAGAGCGACCCGACTGTCATATATGGCATTAAAAATTTTAACGGGAATATAACAAAGAGGGATCTTCAGGCCAAAACGCCATACAACACTTATCGCATTAAAGGCCTGCCGCCGGGCCCGATTGCAAATCCGGGCAGGAGGGCAATCTATGCAGCCCTTTATCCTGCAAATGTTCCCTATCTCTACTTTGTCTCAAAGAACAATGGGCGCCATCACTTCTCCACTGACCTGAAGGAGCATAATAAGGCTGTATGGAAATATCAGGTAAGCCCCTATAGAAAGAATAAGACACTGAATCCATAGTAAAAAAAGTCTTTGATAGGCTTGAAAAGGAAAAGGGGAATGTATGCTTAAAACAAAAGAGGAACTTGCGAGGGTGATAGACCATACACTGCTTAATCCCGGCGCCACTTTTTCGGAGATAAAGAAGGTATGCGAGGAGGCAAAGAAATATTCCTTTGCCTCTGTATGCATACCTCCATGTTATGCAATGGAGGCAAAGGAGATGCTCCGTGATACCCCTGTGAAGGTGGTAACAGTTGTCGGTTTCCCTTTGGGCGCCAATACTACTGCGGTAAAATTAGTTGAGGCGGTGGAGGCTGTGAAGAATGGAGCAGATGAGCTTGATGTAGTAATGAATATCAGCGCACTGAGGACAAGAAACTATGCCTTTGTCGGGATGGAGATAAGGAATCTGATAAATGTAACAAGGCATGTGATTCACAAGATTATTATAGAGACCTGCTATCTTAATGATGATGAGAAGGTAAAGGCTGCAATGCTGGCAGTGGAGGCAGGGGCGCTTTTTATAAAGACATCAACTGGTTTTGGCACAAAGGGCGCTACAGTGGAAGATGTGATTTTATTAAAAGAGGTAGTAAGCGACAGGGCGTATGTAAAGGCATCCGGCGGCATAAAGGATTTAAAGACAGTGATAGCTATGCTAAAGGCAGGCGCATCAAGGATAGGCACCAGCTCAGGGGTGAAGATCATGGAGGAATATATAAATGGCGCTAACCCTGATCATCCTTGATGGTCTTGGTATTGGTGAACTCCCGGATGCAAAGGAATACAATGATGAGGGAAGCAATACGCTCGGCAACTTGGCTAAGGCAGCAGGCGGAATAAACCTTCCCAATCTTGAAAAGTTTGGCATAGGAAATCTTGGTGAATTTAAAGGGATAAAAAAGATAAAGGATTCTATCGCCTCCTTTGGCAGGATGAGGGAGGCATCAAAGGGCAAGGACACCACAACAGGCCACTGGGAGATGGCAGGGATTATTCTAAATAATCCATTTCCAACATATCCCAATGGCTTCCCGCCAGAGATTATTGAACCCTTTAAAAAAATAATTGGGAAAGACATATTATGCAACAGGCCTGCCTCAGGCACAGAGATTATCAAAGAGCTCGGCGAGGAGCACATAAAGACAGGCTGCCCAATTGTATATACATCAGCGGACAGCGTATTTCAGATTGCAGCGCATGAGGAGGTAATACCAGTTGATCAGCTTTATAAGATGTGCGAAATTGCCAGAGGGCTGCTAATTTATCCTCATAATGTATGCAGGGTGATTGCAAGGCCATTCATTGGCACACATGGTAAATTTGTAAGGACTGAACGAAGGCGCGATTTTTCACTTCCGCCGCCTGAGAAGACACTTTTAGACATATTAACTGACAACCTTATTCAGGTATTTGGCATAGGAAAGATAGATGATATATTTGCTGGCAAAGGGATATCTGATTCAATTCATACAAAGGATAATGCAGACGGCGTTAAAAAGATATTAGATGCAATGGCTAAGATTGAAAAGGGGCTCATCTTTGTAAATCTTAATGACTATGATTCAAAATACGGGCACAGAAACGATACAGAGGGTTATGCAAAGGCTTTAATAGAATTTGACAAAGAGCTTCCAAAGATAC
>CAKKST010000168.1 GCA_919903585.1 Nitrospiria bacterium
CTTCATAAACAAATAATCATAAGAAAGTAGAGAGCCCCATTGTTTAGATATGTTATTCTGCTTACTATTGTAGGTGTTGTGGGGAGCATTATAGCTATAAGAAAAGGGCGCAGCCCGATATGGTGGTTCTTCTTATGTGCAATTGTTCCGTTACTTATTGCTGTTATTATTGTGCTTCCACCTCTGGCATCTAAAGGACATACCAAAAAATGTTCCTACTGTGCGGAGATTATTAAAGAAGATGCAATAGTTTGCAAGCATTGTGGCAGGGAACTGCCCATAGAGATGATCAAGGCGTCCTCATGCTATAAGGATTAAGCCATGATATGCGATAGTAACAGTTTAGTCATTCTACAGAATGCCTAAACTTCAATGCAAAATGAAAATTTCAAAATGTAAATTGCAAATTTTTAATGATTTCTTTCCATAACTTTTCACTTTGCAATTTTCAATGATGTTTAGCGGTTCTTTTAGAAACGCTAAACAGTTACCAATTGTCCGTCTTTGAATGAAAAAAGGACACCCACTCCACTTTGTAAATGCCTGCCCCTCAAAAATTATTAAATCAAAAAGAATCATCTCAAAGTCGTGGAGCCCACAACATGAATAAAAGGGCTTGAAGATATTTTAAATTGAATAGTAATATTTATTGTGATAAAATTAGATAATAAAAGGGTTGACTTATATGACAAGATTTATGGGCTTAAAAAAGGACATTACACTCCCTCTTACTATTTCCTTCATCACGCACCTAACCTTTATTTTTCTCTTAGCCGTTTTCTATCTTTATAGCGCTGTTTATAAGGCTGAGCCGTTCTTTGTAAATATGATAGACCCTGATTTACTAAAGGGATCAGATAAAACATCCGATATTATTACCCCAAAAAGCCTGCCGAATAAAGGCGCCATAATAAAACCTCATAAAGAGAGCAAAGGCATCCCTGAGTCTGATAATACAACTCAGGGAAAAGAAGATAAGGGCGTGAATGCCGCACCCCCGATAAATTCCGGGAATACTCAAACAAAAGAAGGATCTGCCGGGGCTGGACAGGGCGAAATTCCCTCGCTCCTTCGTGAGGGCCTTCCATTTGCAAGCAAGGGGGATCTGGAAAAATACGGGAGGGCGGAAGAGTATGCCGCAAAGAAGAATAGTGATCCCATAAAAAAGAACATGGAGGAGTTTAAGTATACTGCCTATTTTGCAAAATTAAAGAGGAGGCTGGAGGGTGTCGGCGGTTATCCTGAGATTGCAAAGAACCAGAGGCTTCAGGGCGAGGTTCGTATAAATTTTACTATACAAAAAAATGGTAAGCTGGGCGATCTCAGGCTTGTGAGCTCTTCGGGATACAGGATTCTGGATGAGGCGGCACTTGAGCTTTTAAGCGATGCAGCGCCTTATGAGGTATTTCCAGAGGAGTGGAATATTGAACAATTAACGATTCCTCTGAGGGTAATATATAGGATAAATTATATGCATGTGTTTTGATAAAAGTAAAAATTTAGAATTTGTAGGCACGGTTTTAACCGTGCTATTTTGCACGAATAAATTCGTGCCTACATTGATACCGGGATAATGTAATGATGTGTTTTTGGGACAAAATGAAAAGAATTCCCCTGTTAATATTATCAATCGCCATCTTTGCCATTTCTTGCTCTACCAAGACTGTTGTGAAGCAAGATGCAGCGGAGAGCAAGGCGGCCAAGGCAGAGGCAGTGGAGGTAAAGCCTCCTGCGGCAGGGTCTGCTGTTGTGAGGTGTCATTATCCTGCTGCCTGCTTTAATGCCGCCTTAAAGGAATATAAGGAAGGCAGGGGTGTTGAGGCTGTAAGGGAGTTATTAGAATTAATCAAAGAGCATCCAGATTCAATATGGAGAAAGCGGTCGCTATTTTTAATCGGCAAAATTTATAAAGAGGCCTCAAACCCACTTGCAGAGGAATATCTTAAGGCTGCTGCAAAAGAATATGAAGAACTGCGGGATTATGCATTGTATTTTTTGGCAGAATACTATATTTCAAAAGAATACTATACCCATGCTGTTGAAAACTACGATGCTATTATCAAATCATTCCCATACAGCCCACTGATAACAAGGGCTGTATATAAAAAGGCAGAGGCAAACCTTGCAGGCGGTTATCTTTTTCAGGCCAAGGAGGGTTTTAAGGAGTTTTTAAAAAGGTCTCCTGCAAACGGCCTTGCGCCGAATGCCATATATAAGATTGCAGAGGCCAACGAAAAAGAAGGCAATGATGCAAATGCAGCAGAATATTACAGGAGGGTTATCTCGGAATATGCGTATCATTCACTGGCGCAGAATGCAGAAGAGAGGCTCTCTGAACTTCGCAGCAGGAATCCAAATATATCAGGCCTTTCAACAGAGGAGCTGTATGTAAAGGCAAACAGCCTGTATAAGTATCCGCTTTTTGAAAGGGCTGTGCCAGAGCTCCAGAAACTCCTTGTTCTTCTCCCAAAGGAGAGGCATGGAGAGATTCTGCAAAAGCTCGGTGTTGCCCTTTTCAGGACAGGCAGGACAGATGAGGCCATTGCTGTCTTTGCCAGGATTGTTAGCCAGCCTGTATCAAATAATGCCGGTGCAGAGGCGTTAATCTGGCTCGGCAGATGTTATGCACGGCTCGGTGATGATGAAAATCAGATAAAAAGCTACAATGCCATCCTTAAAAGATATAGCGGCAGCGAATGGGCTGATGATGCGCTTTTTGCAATGGGAGATTATTATACCAGCAAGGGTGATTTTAAGAAGGCAATAGCATTTTACAGCAGGCTTGCTGAGGAGTTTCCTGAGAGCGCCTTTTCAGAGAATGCACAGTGGTATACAGGGTGGCTTAATTACAGGTCTGGAAAATACAAAGAGGCAATAGTCAGGTTTAATGATTTTCTTGATAAATATCCTCAGTCAGAATATATAAACAGGGTCATGTACTGGAAGGGTAGGGCATCAGAGAGGCTGGGCAGGTTAAATAGCGCAGCAACAATGTATCAGAGTGTATGCAGGACGCAGTTTGGCTTTTACTGCTATAATGTGAAAACAAGAAACGGAAATAATAATCCTGATGCAGGCCAGCAGGTTGTTAGTATTAATAATGAGATTATAGAGAGGAAAGAGGCAGTTATAACGAATAATAATGCTATAGATGGAGAGACTAATTTTATAAGGGCAAGGGAGCTTTCAGTCTTTGGGATGAATGAGGATGCCATTAATGAACTGTATAAACTTATGGAAAGGGTGTCTTTTAATAAGGCCAGTCTTTTGATGATTAATAAGGCGCTCTATGATCTGGGCGAATACCACCGCAGTGTAAAGAATATTATCCAAAATTTCTATGATAAAACCGAAAGGGGAGGCAGCGACCTGCCTGATTACTTTTGGGAGCTTGCATATCCGCAGGGCTACTGGCCTATTGCAAATGAGTATGCAAAGAGGTATAATCTTGACCCATATCTGGTTCTTGCTATAATGAGGGAGGAGAGCTGGTTTGACAAGCAGGCAGTATCCCGTTCCGGCGCAAGAGGTGTTATGCAGCTTATGCCCTTTACTGCCCGCTGGGTCTCCAAACAATTGAGGCAGGACTATAAAAATGACGAGAACCTCTTTGATGCTGATATCAATATAAATTTTGGGGCATGGTATCTTTCATACCTGAAAAAGAGGTTTAACGGAAATATTGTATTGATGACTGCAGCATATAATGCAGGGCCTGAGGCAGTTACCAGATGGATCAACGGGAACGGGAATGGCGATACAGATGAATTTATTGAAGCTATTCCATATAATGAGACAAAGGGTTATGTAAAGAGGGTGCTGAGGAGCTATGCAGAGTATCATCGTATATACAACAATAGTACAATGATGTGGAACAGGACTATTGGAGACTATACAGTAAATGAAAAATGAGAATTTTAAAATGCAAATTGTAAAATTAAGATTGGAAGCATGTCATTCCTGCATGTTTTTAGCAGGAATCCAGGGTTTCCCGTGAAAACGGGAACCTAATTCCTTTTCTGGATTCCCGCTCAGAGACTCTGCGGGAATGACACTATTTTGCATTTTTCAATCTGCACTTTTTATTTTGCAATGTGCGCTAGCGCCTAAAGGGGGGTGTGATAATGGAGAAGATTGAGGAATTAGAGGAGCGGGTATTAAAGCTGATTGTGCTGGTCAGGAAGCTGAAAGAGGGAAGGGAAAAACTGGAAAAGAGGATGGAGGTTCTTGAGGAGGATCTTACAAAGAAGATGGATGAGTTATCGGCATTGCAGAAACAGATGGCGCCGCTTAAACAGATGGAGGATGATTTTAATAAACTGAAAGAGGAGCGGGTTTTAATCCGCACCAAGGTGGAGAATATCCTTTCAGAACTTGAATCTGTTGACTTAACTGGGGAATAATAAGATGATGAGAAAAGGGACAAAGGTTAAGATCTTTGGACAGGAGTATAGCATAAAGGGCGACGGGGATGAGGAATATATAACTGAGCTTGCCGGCTATGTTGATAACAGGATGCGTGATATCTCTGCCAATAACAAGTCCATTGATATAACAAAGGTAGCCATGCTGGCGGCTATAAATATTGCCCATGAATTGTTTAAGCTTAGGAAGGAGAATGGGGAGAAGGAGAGGGCATTATATAAAAAGACCGGCGATATTATTGATTTTATTGATGAACAATTTGAGGATATCAAATTTTAGGCTGATATTTTTACTTGCTTAGTATTGACTTGTATGTTAAAATAAAAATGAAAATAAGGGCAAAGATAGGTTAAAGATAAGTAAAGATTGCATCTGCCCCTGCGTTGTTGGTGTCTTAGATAGATTTTTTTAACCAACAGATAAGTATAGGGAGCTCTGCACTGGGGATGGTGTGCAGGCCCTGCTCTGACAGGGAAGCCTAAAGTCCCCATCAAGGCGCCCACCTAGTTAGTCCAGGTTAAAAACAATTTGTCTACACGGCAAAAGCGGGGGCTGAGTTAAGAAAAAAGACCCAGCAGAATGCAGGGTCTTAATTTCAGGCGAGAGATTAATACATTGCCGGATGGTAATGGCCAGAGGGCAATGGATAGTTAAAAAAGGGATGAGGAAAAATACTTTTAATTTAGATCATGTGTATAATAAAGAAATTATTAAGGTAATAGTAGATATCAACATATTTTTATATGATATCCAAGGTGTTGAATATTAAGAGAAGCTATTACCATAATTATTCTTATCAATCCATCCTTTCCTAAAGATCTCTTGCCTGAGAAGCTATTCATTAAAAATTGAATGGTATCATGCCGCACCCTATTGTTTTTCTGCTGATAGAGAGCAGAGCGATAGGAGTATCAAAGTGTCAATCATATTGTTTTATGATTCTATGTTACTCTGAATCTATAACTCTTTGACGCTGATTGCTGATTGGAAGAAGGAGGTGTTTAAAATTAATATTATAACCATAATAGCTTTAATAATTGCTGGGATCGGGATCGGTTTTGCGGCTGGATATATCCTAAAGAAGGTGGTTGCAGAAGGTGAGCTAAAGAAGGCAAAGGAAGAGGCAAATAGGATAATTCAGGAGGCAGAAAGGTCTGCAGAGGTAAAGAAAAAAGAGGCTGAACTTGAGGCAAAGGACAAGAGTTATCAGGCGCGGCAGGAGTTTGAAAAGGAGTCGCGGGATAAGCGGAATGAGATCAACAATCTTGAGAGGAGGCTCATACAGAAAGAGGATCACCTTGAAAAGAAGATAGAGATCATTGACAAAAAGGAGTCAGAGTTTAATCGACGTGAACGGGATCTCGGCTCAAGGGAAAGACAGGTTGTCCAGAAAGAGGATGAGTATAATAAGGCGCTGAAGGAACTCAGGAATCAGCTTGAAAAGGTAGCAGGCATGAGCGCTGAGGAGGCGCAGAGGCAGCTTATGCTTCAGATGGAGAATGAGGCGAAATTTGAGGCTGCCAAACTGATAAAGAGGATTGAGGACGAGACAAAGGATACTGCAGAGAAGAAGTCAAAGGAGATAATAGCCCTTGCCATACAGAGGTATGCGAGCGATTATGTTGCAGAGGCAACGGTCTCACTTGTAAACCTTCCCAGCGATGAGATGAAGGGCAGGATAATCGGAAGGGAGGGCCGTAACATAAGGGCTATAGAGAGCGCAACAGGCGTGGATCTGATTATAGATGATACCCCAGAGGCTGTCCTTCTTTCTTCCTTTGACCCTATCAGGCGTGAGATTGCAAGGGTTACGCTGGAGAGGCTGATTGCAGACGGCAGGATACATCCGGGAAGGATTGAGGAGCTTGTAGAGAAGGTAAAAAAGGAACTGGACGGCATAATGAAGGAGGAGGCAGAAAAGGCTGTATTTGATGTTGGGGTTCATGATGTCCATCCTGAGATAATGAAGCTTTTAGGCAGGCTCCGTTACAGGACAAGCTATGGCCAGAATAACCTTCAGCATGCGAGGGAGGTTGCATTTGTGTGCGGTGTAATGGCCTCTGAGCTTGGCCTTGATGTCAAGCTTGCAAAGAGGGCAGCCCTGCTTCACGATATTGGCAAGGCAGTTGATCATCAGGAGGAGGGCACACATGCCTCATTAGGCGCAGAGCTCGCAAGAAAGTACGGAGAGAGCCCAAAGGTGGTTAATGCAATTGCAGCCCACCATGAGGATGTTGAAGCCACATCGCCTGAGGCTGTGCTGGTTGCCGCCTCTGATGCGCTTTCTGCTGCAAGGCCCGGTGTCAGAAAAGAGACGCTACAGTCATATGTAAAGAGGCTTGAGAACCTTGAAAAGATTGCCACATCCTTCAAGGGCGTTGAAAAGGCATATGCAATACAGGCAGGAAGGGAAGTAAGGATCATAGTGAAGCATGATATTGTATCTGATATTGAATCTGCCCAGATGTCCCGTGAAATAGCAAAGAAGGTAGAACAGGAGCTTACATATCCCGGACAGATAAAGGTTACGGTGATCAGGGAGAGCAGATATGTGGAGTTTGCAAAATAGTAGAGGGGCTTGATTAATCAAACCCCTTATTTTTTGTCTGTCATTCCCGCAAAGCCTGCCCCTGAATGTTTCTGTCAGGGGTTTTTGAGCGGGAATCCACCTCGCCTGTCGGCAGACAGGAATTAAACAAGACTGGATTCCTGCTGGAGTTTACCCCGCACCTTGATGCGGGGCAGGAATGACAATGAGAATTTGAACGATTAGAAAGGTATACAAGAATTGCGGGTTCTTTTTATTGGAGATATAGTCGGAGAGGTAGGCAGGAGATTCCTTTTGGAACAGCTTGCCAGCCTCTCTGACGAATACAGGGCTGATCTGATCATTGCCAATTGCGAAAATGCCGCCGGTGGCTTTGGCATTACACCCAAGATAGCAGAGGAGATGCTGGAGAAGGGCATTCATGTCCTCACATCAGGGAATCATATCTGGGACAAGAAGGAGATAATGGATTATCTCAGCAGGGAGCCGAGGCTGCTGAGGCCTGCAAATTATCCTGACGGGGTGCCTGGATTTGGGTGGGTGGTTATTGGCAGCGGTGTGGATAAGATCGGCATACTGAATCTCTCAGGCAGGGTATTTATGAATACCCTTGAGTGCCCATTCAGGACAGCTAAGAAACTTATATCTGAGATAAAAAAAGAAACAAAGACAATTATATTAGACTTCCATGCAGAGGCCACATCAGAGAAGATTGCCATGGGCTGGTACCTTGACGGCGAGGTGGCCGCTGTTATCGGCACCCACACGCATGTTCAGACAGCAGATGAAGAGATACTCCCATCAGGCACGGCATATATTACAGATGTGGGCATGACAGGCCCGTCAAATTCTGTAATCGGGATAAAAAAGGAATCAGCCATTGAGAAATTCCTGACCCAGATGCCAAAGAGATTTGATATGGCCAAAGGCCCGGCCGTACTCTCTGCTGTTTTCCTTGATATTGATACCTCAACAGGCAGGGCAAAGGCAATAGAGAGGATTTCAATAAAAGACAAAAAGGGTATTTAGATGCAAATATCTTTAGACCTGCCCCAGCGAAGGATACTCACTGTAAGCGATCTTACCAGCCTTATTAAGTCTGATCTTGAAGAATCATTTTATGATATATGGATAGAAGGGGAGATATCAAACCTGCGCATACCCGCCTCAGGCCACAGTTATCTTACCTTAAAGGATGAGGCAAGCCAGATAAAGGCAGTTCTTTTTAAATCCTCTGCAAGGAATATAAAATT
>CAKKST010000169.1 GCA_919903585.1 Nitrospiria bacterium
GGACTAAAGGTAGCAAAGACCCTGTCAGAAAAGGGGTGTGATGTGCTTGCCGTTGACACGGAGAAGGAAAAAATAGATGCTGTAAGGGACTTTGTCTCTCATGCCATTCAGGTAACATCAAATTCAGAGGAGGTCTACAGGGCAATAGGTCTTGATAAGGTGGATGTGGCAATTGTCGGGATAGGCGCTGCAAATGTGGAGGCAAGCATACTCGTTACAGCCCTATTAAAAAAAATAGGCCTGAAATATATTATTGCGAGGGCTGTAAGCGAGCTGCATGGCGAAATACTTAGGCTTGTTGGCGCGACAAAGGTGGTTTATCCAGAAGACGAAATGGGCTACCGTGTGGCTACAAGCCTTGTGATACCGCGTTTGATTGATCATATTGAACTTGAAGAGGGATATGGCATTGCGCGGATAAAGTGTCCCGGGGTGCTTGTTGAAAAGAGCCTAAAGGATGTCAACCTGAGATCTGACTATAAGGTAAATGTTGTAGCAGTAAAGAAGGCTGACGGCAGGGTGGAGATACCTGCAGCAGATTTCAGATTCCATGAGGGCGATGTATTGGTTGTAGTGGGGAAGGATGATGATATAGAGGCGCTTAGCGAAAAGGGGTAAATGGCAGACTTTTTTTCGGAATTAAACATCAGCTTTAATCTTTTTTCAGGCAGGCTTGGTATAATTTCTGCTATTATAATTGCCATTGGATTTTTAATAATCCTTCTGCTTTTTATAAACTGCATTCTTGCAAGGAGGGGCGAAAAAGAGGGTATAGGTTTAATTCAAAAGATATTCGTACTCCTTATTTCTCTGCTCTTTATCACAACCGGCTCTGCCATGCTTATGACAGCTATGCACCTTCAGGCATACAAGGCATTCACGCATAAAGAGATGGTGGGGGTTATAGATGCAAGGAAGACGAAGGGGTTGGATTATGACATATTTCTCAGATTTACACCTGTAGATAAAGATAAGAAAAGTGAGGAGAAGATATATAAGATAAAAGGTGATCAGTGGTCTATTGGTGGAGACATATTAAAGTTTGACGACTGGCTGAATTTTATTGGCATACACACTGGATATAAGACAACAAGGATACACGGCAGATATTTAAAGGCAGAAGATGAAAATATAAAACAGCATACTGCCTATGATATAAACGGCGGGACAGATGCAATATGGCTTTATTTGTATGAAAACAGCAGTAAATTTCCCTTTGTTAAGGCGGTATATGGAAACAGCGTTTATGCCTTTCCGTCAGATGATGATTTTTATGAGGTATATGTTACTACCTCCGGATATTCAATAGAAAAGATAAAGGATAATAAAAGGAGATAATGCAATGGCAGCAGATGAGAAGCAGTTGTGTGTAATCTGCGCATGGCGCGGCACATGCAATAAAAAATTCAGCGGCGGGGGCGGCGAGTCGCTTCACTGCGTTGATTTCGTAAGGGATGTATCCCTCAAACCGCCGCAGGAGATAAAAAAGGCAAACATCCTGCTTACAGGGATGCCGGGTGTTGGCAAAACCACACTTATAGTAAAGCTGGCCGCTGAAATGATATCGCAGATGCGCCTTCGTCCGGGTGGATTCTATACACATGAGACAAGAGAAGGGTTCTTCAGGAGCGGCTTTAAAATCTTCTCCCTTGATGGAAGAGAGGGTGTTCTTGCAGACACAAAGCTTGAGAGCCAGCATAAGGTCGGGAAATACGGTGTTGATATTAAGGCGCTTGAGGATATAGGCGTCGCCTCCCTTGAGGCTGCGATTTCTAACAAGGATATAGATGTAATTATTATTGATGAGATTGGCAGGATGGAGACCATTTCACAGAGATTTAAGGACGCAGTTTTAGCTGCCCTCAATTCACCAAAGATTGTTGTTGCCACTATTCAGCATGAAGGGAATGGTTATATCTTCCAGATCAAAAACAGGGAGGATATAAAGCTAATAGAGGTTACTGAGGAGAACAGGGAAAAGCTGGTGGGGAATATACTTTCCATGCTGACATAAGTTGAGGAAACATCAAAAGGCAAGACCAAACATAACTGACCCCTTAGCCCCAGATTGATAGTAAAGTAGGGTGTGCATTTTATTGAAGAAACGGAGGTAAAATAAAAATGAGAGAATTGGCAAGCGATTTTGAGGTAAGGGAAAGGGGCTTCGTGCTTTATTCAAAAATCTTGGCGAAGTTGACGCTATACGGTTCTTATCCCAGATTACATATGAAAAAAGGGATTACCTAAAGCTTCAGGATAAGCTTTTTGAAGGAATGAACGTTGAGGAGATTTATAAAAAGGCTAAAGAATATTCTGAGAAAAAGCAAAAGGTGAAAAAGGCGTAGCAGCGGATACTGACTTAAAAATTATTGCGAGGCTTCAGCTATTAGGCTGGAAGCGGGGGGATATCTTATTTATTGGCAGGAATATGCTTTAAGGCTGTATAAAAAAGAAGAAGGAGCTATAATAACGCCATGAAACAGGTTCTCATTGAAAACCCAGTCTTAAACCCTCCATACAACGAGCCGAATTGGCACTTTAAATTTACAGACGAAGGCATCACCAATGAAATTGTCGAAAAACGCCGCATTAGCTCCTATTTTGTCCCAATTGCCAAACCAAAGAAAAAAGGCAAGCAGTTGTTTTTTGACACCGAATGGACCCAAGACCGTATTGAAGAAAACAAATTCATAAATCAAATCCGCAGCCGCATTTCCCTATGGAGAGAAAGAGGCTATTTCGGCGTAACAAAAACAACACGTTTTCTCCTTGATTACTGGAACAATCCTGTTCGTGAGAAAAAGTTATTTTTCTGTCAGATAGAGGCGATTGAAACAATAATCTATATCACTGAGGTTGCTAATAAATACGGCGATGCATGGATTGACAACACAATCCGACAGGCAAATCAGGATGCCAATCCGTTGTTAAACCGCATTGCCTTTAAGATGGCGACAGGAAGCGGAAAGACAGTTGTTATGGCGATGCTGATTGCATGGCATGCTCTGAATAAATTTGCCAATACGCAGGATGCAAGATTTTCCGATACATTTTTAATAGTTACACCGGGGATTACGATTCGCGACCGATTGAGGGTTCTTTTGCCGAATGATTGCGATAATTATTACCGCCAGCGTGATATTTTGCCTGCTGATATGCTTGCAGAATTGAATAGGGTTAAAATCATCATCACCAATTTTCACGCCTTTAAGCTCAGGGAAAAGTCTGATGCGGCGCGGCTTACTAAGGTAATTCTGACCAATAAAAGCGGCGCATTAACAGAGACACCCGACCAGATGGTGCGGCGAGTCTGCCGTGACCTCGGCACAAAGAAAAACATCATTGTCATAAATGATGAAGCGCATCACTGCTATCGGAGGCGCTCCGGCGGTGAGGAAGAAACATTAACAGGCGATGAAAGAAAAGAGGCTGAAAAGCGGGAAGAAGAAGCCAGAATCTGGATTTCAGGATTGGAGGCAGTGAAAGAGAAAATAGGCGTAAAGGCGATATATGATCTTTCTGCAACGCCGTTTTTCCTCTGCGGTTCCGGTTATCCCGAAGGGACTTTGTTTCCGTGGGTTGTGTCTGATTTTTCGCTGATAGACGCTATTGAATCAGGGATTGTCAAAGTTCCACGCGTTCCTGTCGCGGACGATCAGATGACAGGAGAGCAGCCGACCTATCGTGACTTGTGGCTGCGTATCCGTGAAGGTTTGCCAAAGAAGGGCAGAAAGACCGAGGCTCTCAGCGGAGAGCCGAAACTTCCCGCCGAGCTTCAGGGCGCTATTCACAGCCTTTACGGCAATTATGAAAAGGCATATAGACAATGGGAGAAGAGCGGCAAGGGAACTCCACCTGTTTTTATTGTTATCTGCAATAATACCAATGTCTCCAAACTTGTGTATGATTATATCTCCGGATGGGAAAAGATGCTTCCTGATGGAAGCGCTGTAATTGTGCCGGGCGCTTTGCCTGTATTTAACAATGAAAAAGACGGCAGATGGAATGAAAGACCTAATACCATTCTGATTGACAGCGAACAGCTTGAATCCGGCGAGGCGATGAGCGATGAATTCAAAAAGATCGCCGTGGTTGAAATTGAAGAATTCAAGGTCGAATACCGAAGGCGCTATCCCGGACGCGATACCGATAAACTCACCAGTGAAGACCTTCTCCGGGAGGTAATGAACACAATCGGAAAGCCGGGCAAATTGGGCGAGCAAGTAAAATGCGTGGTCAGCGTCTCAATGCTTACAGAAGGATGGGACGCAAATACTGTTACGCATATCCTCGGCATCCGCGCATTCGGCACTCAACTTCTCTGCGAACAGGTAGTTGGCAGAGGACTTCGCAGAATGAGTTATGTAACAAATGAAAAAGGAATGTTTGAGCCAGAATATGCAGAGGTTTACGGTGTGCCTTTTTCTTTCGTTCCCTGTTCAGGTTCAACAAAAGAACCGAAACCGGGTCCAATTCCTACGCGTGTCCGCGCCCTGCCTGAACGGGCAAATCTTGAAATCATCTTTCCTCTGATAACAGGCTATCGTTACGAACTACCTGATGAAAAATTAACTGCAAAATTTACTGAAGAATCAAAATTTATTCTCAGCACAGCAGACATCCCGACCAAAGTTATGCTTGACCCGATAGTCGGTGAATCAAGTATTCATACGCTGGACGGTTTAAAACAGAAACGCATACAGGAAGTAACGTTCTTACTTGCCAAGTTGACGCTGGAGAATCACTTTCAGGATGACTCGGGCAATATAAAGCCATACCTCTTTCCACAGATACTTAATATTGCCAGGCAATGGATTGAACAATGCGTGGTCTGCAAGGACAACACATTCCCTCAGCTTTTACTGCTCATTGAGTTTGCGCACAATGCAGCTGGGCGCATATACAGGTCAATAGTTCAATCTGCTCAGGGAGACAAATCCCTGAAGCCTGTTTTGAAGAACTATGATACATTAGGCTCTACAAAATATGTAGACTTTGATACAGTGAGGAATGTATATCCAACGAAATTAAGCCACATCAGCCATGTTGTAGCAGACACTGAGTCATGGGAGCAGAAACTTGCACAATCGCTTGAAGACATGGAAGAGGTCGTTTCCTATGTGAAGAATCACAACCTCGGTTTCAAGATTCCCTATTCCTTTGACGGAGAAGAAAGGAACTACCAGCCGGATTTTATTGTTAGGATAACAACACCCTCCCCTTCATCCCCTCCCGTCAAGGGAGGGGAGACAAAAGAGACATCCCAAAATATCCCCTCTCCACTTGCGGGAGAGGGCAAGGGTGAGGGGGTCTCCGACAATATTCTCAACCTCATCATTGAAGTTACCGGCGAGAAAAAGAAAGACAAAGAGGTTAAAGTTGCCACTGCAAAGGATCTCTGGATACCCGCCGTCAACAATCATGGTGGCTTTGGGAAATGGGCGTTTATTGAAATAACTGATCCGTGGAATGCCATAAATACAATAAAGGAGTTTTTGCAGAAGCTTTAAGCGCATGAAAAAGCAATTAGAAAAAACAAAGGCAGTGGAATCAATATATAGCCGCGTCAGAGAAATTCTTGAGACTGCAAGAAGCAGCGCATACCGTGCCGTAAATTTTGCGATGGTTCAGGCATACTGGCATATCGGCAGGGAAATCGTGGAAGGCGAGCAGCTCGGCAAGCAGAGAGCCGAGTATGGCGCAGCCATTGTTGAGGAGCTTTCTAAAAGACTAACTGCTGAATACGGTCAGGGATTTAACAAAACAAATCTTTGGTATATGAAACAGTTTTACCTTGCCTTCAAGAATCTCCATGCACTGCGTGGAGAATTGACATGGACACATTACAGACTGTTATTGAAGGTTGAGAAGGAAGAAGTTCGGCAGTTCTATCTAAACGAATGTGTACAGAGCAACTGGAGCACCCGCCAAATGGAGAGGCAGATAAATTCTTTTTATTATGAGCGGCTGCTTTCAAGCAGGGACAAGAAGGCGGTCAAAAAAGAAATCCGAAAGCTCGAACCCTCCTTAACGCCTGAAGATATTATTAAAGACCCTTATGTTCTCGAATTCCTTAATGTGAAAGAAAATATCCGTTTTCTGGAGAAAGACCTTGAAAGCGCATTAACCGGGAAATTGCAGGATTTTCTGCTTTGCCTCAAAATACAAGCTCTACCTGCCTACCGAGAAAGAGCTGAAAGAGGAAC
>CAKKST010000170.1 GCA_919903585.1 Nitrospiria bacterium
TTTTGCTCTTTACATCTCTTGGAAGGAGCTTTTCAAGAGAGCCTTTTTCAACCTCATCTTTGGAAAGATTATAGAGCTTATCTATATTTTTAAGATAATCTGTATATCTAAAATCAAAGATAAGCCCTTCGCCTGGGTATCTGGAATTGGGCTTTAAAGAGGCGTCAAAGAGCTTGAATTCCTCAAAGTCAGTGAGGATTACAAAGTAGACCTCTTTTGTTGACCATGCATAACTCTTTGCCTGCAAGATATGGTTTACATCATCAAGGGAAACTGATGGCGCCTTTGCCTCAATAAAAAATTTTGTTGCCCCATTGATTCTGAAATTATAATCAGGCCTGCCTGTTGCCTCTGGCGAGAGTTCTACAATAACATCCCTGTCGTGCGGCGGTTTGTGTGCCTTGTTTTCTATATCCCAGCCGAGGGCTTCAAAAAGGGGATTGAGGAAGTCTATTCTGATCTGGGCTTCAAGGTAGCCTTTTGAGAGGGTGTGGCGCTTGTCCTTTTCAAATTTTGTGATTAAGGATTGTAGTTTTTCTTTGAAGGATTTTATATCCTGCACAGAGGGATTATATCAGATAACTTTTTGTTTGCAAACTTAATATCAAGATGTGTCCTGCCGCAGACCCTCGGCGGTGATTACTATAAGAATAATTGTAAAACCAATAATAACAGCGAGGATGTTGGCGAGTTGCCATTTTATTATTGCAAAAAATAGAATAAGGAGAAATAAGGGCTTGCCTGTATATTGAGAGAGATTAATCCCCTTTCCCTTTGTTGAATCAGAATCAAGTATCTTGTAGACAAAGCGTATCATCATGCTGAAGTTAAGAATTCCAATTAACCCTCCGATGATAATGCCTGCTGCCTCATAAATAGAGAAGAAGAAAATTGCTAATATCGCTGTAATTAATATTGCAATGCCGCCTTTTATCTGCAAGGACTTAAGAAGCCTTTTTTCCTGTTCCATTATTTTCTTTTTTAACCTGCCTTATGACTGTCTGGATAAGACCCTTAAACCCTGCTGCAATTCCTATTAATAAAAAGATTATTGTAAGCCATGGGGAGGTGTTAAATTTTTTGTCCAAATATATACCAATGGCAAGGCCGATCATTGTGGCAAAGACCAGTGTCAGGCCCAGTGTGCTGAGCATGGCAATGGTCTTTAATAGGTTTTTTTCGTCTTCTTTCATAGGGCTTTTTAGTAAGGGCGAGGCGCCGCCTCGCCCCTACATTTTACAAAGCTGCCTTGAACGCATCGTACGCTGCTTTGATAGTCCTTTCTATCTCCCTCTCTGTATGTGCTGTGGAAAGGAACATTGCCTCAAACTGGGACGGCGCAAGGTTTATCCCCTTTTGCAGCATGGCAAAAAAGAATCTTGCATACGCCTTTGTATCAGATGTCTTTGCAGAGGCATAATCAATTACATTATTTGATGTGAAGAATGTGCATAGTATAGAGCCGACCCTTGTATGATATGCAGGACAGCCTGCCTTCTTTGCAGCGCCCTTTATGCCTTCTGCAAGATAACCTGATTTCTTCTCAAGCTCTTTATACACACCCTTCTTTAAAAGTTTCAGTGTCTCAATACCTGCTGTTACAGCAACAGGATTGCCTGATAATGTCCCTGCCTGATAAACAGCGCCTAATGGCGCAATCTTTTCCATTATGTCCCTTCTGCCGCCATAAGCGCCAACAGGAAGGCCGCCGCCGATAATCTTGCCGAGGCATGTCAGGTCTGGCTTTATACCGTAATACTCCTGTGCGCCGCCGTATGCAATCCTGAAACCTGTTATCACCTCATCAAAGATTAAAAGTATACCATTCTCCTCAGTTATCTTTCTTAAGCCCTCAAGGAATCCTTGCCTTGGAGGCACAACACCCATATTGGCAGCAACAGGCTCAACAATTATACATGCCATATCCTTACCATGCTCAGCAACCGCCCTCTTTACAGCATCAAGGTCATTGTATGGCACAGTGATTGTGTGTTTTGCAATATCCTCTGGCACGCCGAGGCTGTCAGGTATGCCCATTGTTGCAAGGCCGGAGCCTGCCTTTACAAGCAGGCTGTCTGCATGGCCGTGATAGCAGCCATCAAACTTTAATATCTTGTTTCTGTTTGTATAACCCCTCGCAAGCCTTAATGCGCTCATGGTTGCCTCTGTGCCTGAACTCACCATGCGCATCATCTCCATTGACGGAAATGCCTCCTGTATCATCTTGGCAAATTTCACCTCAAGCGGTGTTGGCGCGCCGTAGCTTGTGCCCTTTGAGACTGCATTCTTTATCATCTTTGTTACCTTTGGATTTGCATGGCCGAGTATCATCGGCCCCCATGAGAGGACATAGTCAATATATTTATTCCCGTCCACATCATAGAGGTAGCAGCCCTTTGCCCTTTTGATAAATATCGGCTCGCCGCCAACTGATTTAAAGGCGCGCACAGGGCTGTTCACGCCGCCGGGCAGATAATTCTGCGCCTCTGCAAACAGCTTTTTTGAAATATTGTTGCGCATTTAGCCCTCCTCCCCGTCTTCAAAATATTTCATGCTCGTCTTCTTAAACTCCTTTGTGCTGTAGAGCATCTTATAATCCTTTATGCCTGCTGCCTCAGATATCCTTTTTGCAACTGCCTCGCAATCCTCCCTTGTCTTTCCATGTATCATGGTATAAACATTATAAGGCCAGTCAGAAAATGTCGGTCTCTCATAGCAGTGCGTCACCTCTTTAAATGAGGCCATTATCTTCCCCACCCTCTGCACATCCTCCTTTGAAACAATCCAGATGCCCATGCCATTTGCCATGATGCCTGCCTCCCTGTGGCGGAGTGTTGCGCCAAAGCGGCGGATATAGCCCTTCTCCCTGAACTCATTTATCTTTGCAATAACCTCTTCCTCTGTGGTCCCAAGGCTGTCTGCAATGGCCTTATACGGCCTTTCTGTTATGGGCATGTCATCCTGAATTATCCTTATCAGGCTCTTTTCTTTTTCAGTAAGTTCAATCATAAAAAATTTCCCTCTTTTCTATAAATTTGTATTACTGGAATTTAACACACAAATCTATAGCCTGTCAAGAACAGCAATATTACCCTGCCCTTTTAAACCTTGATTTTTTCATCAAACTGTATTATTTTTAACCTCATGACGGGAGTTTTTGATACTATAGAGCAGTAAAGCATTTTGATAACATATGATGCGGGGGGTGGAGTTTAAGACGATATGAGCCGTGAGCATATAATATTATTGATGCCTTATTTTAGGAGGGAGCATGTCAGGTAAAAATTTAGTATCAATGGGAAGCAAGTCTTTTGAAGATCTGAAGAAAGCAAATGAATATGGTGCAGAATATTGGAGCGCCCGAGAAATTCAGCCTCTCTTAGGATATACG
>CAKKST010000171.1 GCA_919903585.1 Nitrospiria bacterium
TTGAAAAGAATACTTTTTCAACATATGCTCACGCAGAGGTTTGGCCTGTTTATCAGCCAATAATGCCATTGGAACGATAAATCCATGCATGCCTTTGTCTTTGAAAAGATTTAAGGACAGAACACTAAATAGACGATAAAAATTTAGTTTACCTCCAATGGCTGGTCTATACATCGTCTCGTGTGAGAAAAACTCTTTTTCGGATTCCACATCCCTTTCCTGTTCAAGTTCGGACAGAACATCATATGGTGGATTTCCTATCACGCAATCAAAACCGGGGTTTTCCTTTCTCAAATGTCCTTCAAAGAAGATTTCTGGGAATTCCAGTTCCCAGTGGAAGAATCTCTTTTCATCAGCAATGGCCTTTGATTTTTTAAACCATGACTCTTTTGTCAGATTTTTCCACATCTCATCGGTTGCCCTTAAATTATCCTGGAGACTCTGATATTTGCCAAAGTCAATCCCGTTGCCGAAATAAACCGATGTCCATATATCCGCAACATCCTGAAAACGGGAGACGATCCTTCTGAAGTCCTGATATAATTTTTCCTTTTCCCTTATCTGCTCAACTGTATCTGATGGAAGCCCTTCTATCTGTGCAAAGGCACCGAGGAGGATATTGACCTTCTCTTTAAAGATGCTTTCAAAAAGTCCTAATTGACTTTCTGCTGTCTTCTTCTTTTTGAGTTCTGGCAGACCTGCCAAGTCTTCTATCCTTGAGCCTATGAGAGAATTGCCACATCTCAAATGATGGTCAAGGAAATTGAGGGGCCTATTCTTTGCAACTGTATGGAGCCATAATGAGAGCTTTGCAAGTTCAACTGATAGAGGGTTTAAATCTACCCCAAAGATGCATTTCTCCACAACCTCACGCCTTGCCCACCTGATATCTTCTTCATCTGGTTTTTCGGGCAGGGCAAGCCCTGCCCCTACAATTGCAATTAATTCGTGGGCAAGAAAATCAACGGCCTCAACGAGGAAATGCCCGGAACCCATTGCAGGGTCAAGAATCTTTATTGAAAGGAGTTCATCAATAAAACTGCTTTCAACCTTCTGAAGTTCCTTCTGATAAATCTCTCTGTTAATCCCCCTTGATGTCTTTATCTTTTCTTTAAGCCCGAAGATTTTTTCAGCAGTCTTCTTTTTCTTTTCTTCAATTACAGGGCCCAATGTGTTTTCTACAATATATTCCACAATATAGTCAGGCGTATAGTAGCTTCCTGTTGCCTTCCGCTCTCCTTTGTCGGTTACAAGGTATAACTCACCTGCCTTTACTATATCTGTTTCTTTTATCTTTTTGGGCAACGTAGGGGCAGGGCTTGCCCCTGCCCTTTTATTTGTTACTTCATTATCTTGGGCAACCGCAAGGGTTGCCCCTACATTTAACGGAATATATATTTCCTTGCCCTTTTCCTTAACTGGGTATAGATCTTTTTCTGCTATTTTAAGCTTATACTCAAGAAGACCCTCATAGATAGAGCCGAGGTGTCTGATTTCAAGACTCCCGTAATCTATATATGCTTTGTCATTAGAGCGAGAAAGAAGATCTATTGCATTGGCAATGTAAAAATCCCCAAGCCGATTTTTTTCAAGGAAGGAATGTTTTTCTGGATTAAAAAGTCCTCCATTATAGGGTGGGACACCGAGCTCTTTATTACCATTATTTATTATCTCAAAAAGCTCTTTGAGTTTATTCCAGTAGGAAAATGTGGAGATTGGGATGGTTTCATTATGGTCAAACCTTTTAGCTATCTCTTTTTTCATAGAATCAAGGCTGTAGGATTCTGTATAAAGATCATTTTCATTGAGGGGCAAGAGTTCCCTGTATTCTGCATAAAGGATAAACAGGAGCCGATAAAGGAGTATCAATGAATTATCATGGATTTTTTTCAGATCATCAGGTGACAGCGTGTTGCCCTGTGTTTTTAAAAAACCCTCTGATAGAATCTTGAGCGCCCTATATACATTTTCCTTAAGTTCATCGCCAACCTCTTTGGCATAATCAACACTGCCTTTATAGACCTTATCAAGGAAGGCAGGAAAAGCATTGGCACGGAAAAACAGGTAGAAGTATTTAAAATCCTCAAGGCTGCCATGGAGCATTAAATCTTCAAGGTCTATCTCATAATATATATCAAGCCTTTTTGATGTCTCCCTCTCATACAAACGCCAGAGTCTTCCGTCTGTAAGGATTCCCCATTTAACACCTGTCAACCACAAATATCTTGATATTTGTAGTGAAGGGTTAAAAGGGTCTTCATCTGTCTTTAGTTTTTTATCAAGTGGTCTCCCCCATCTCTTTGCCTCGCCAATGCAGAGGGTGGTGCTGAAGTACCTGCCTTCTTTTTTCTTTCTTGCGGATTTTAGTGC
>CAKKST010000172.1 GCA_919903585.1 Nitrospiria bacterium
TTAATTTTGGAAAAGATTTCAAGTCCAGAAGGAACAAATCTTTCCGCAATTATTTCTTTATCATTAAAAATAATTTTAAACCCAAAATTTACTCTTTCAGGAAGATTAAATTCTTTTTTTAAAGAAAAATAGTCTCTGTAATAACACTCATGCCGTCTGCAATGCTCATCAGCGTCATGAACTGCGCCTGCATATCTGTTGGGAATCCCGGATATGGAAGCGTCTTCACATCAGACGCAGCAATCCTGCCTGTCCTTTTCACCCTTAATGTGTCAGCCCCTTCTGTGATCTCAACTCCTGTTCCCCTTAGTTTCTGAATCACTGCATCAAGGTTCTTGGGGGCACATCCCTTAATTAGCACATCCCCCTTTGTAATGGCAGAGGCAGCCGCATAAGTCCCTGCCTCTATCCTGTCTGGCATCACACTATATTCTGCGCCGCATAAAGAATCAACGCCTTCAATTTCTATTACATCTGTGCCTGCGCCCGAGACCTTTGCGCCCATCTTATTAAGAAAATTTGCAAGGTCAGCAACCTCTGGCTCGCAGGCAGCGTTCTCAATTATTGTAGTCCCCTTTGCCAATGATGCAGCCATCATTATATTTTCTGTGCCTGTTACTGTCGTGGTATCAAGGTATATCTTTGCGCCTTTAAGCCTCTTTGCCTTCAACTCTACATAGCCATGTTCAATCTTTATGTCTGCGCCCATCTTTTCAAGGCCCATGAGATGAAGGTTTATGGGCCTTGCGCCAATGGCGCAGCCGCCGGGCAGGGATACCCGCACCTCACCGCACCTGACTGCAAGCGGGCCGAGGACAAGGACAGATGCCCTCATGGTCTTTACCAGATCATAAGGGGCATCGTATCTATTAATCCCCTTTGCATTTATACTGACTGTGTTGCTCTCCCCTGCACCCCTTACATCTGCCCCGAGATGGCTGATTAACTTACCCATTGTTACCACATCCATAAGCATCGGGACATTGTGGATAATACATTCAGAAGATGTAAGTAGCGAGGCTGCCATTATTGGAAGCGCAGCATTCTTTGCCCCGCTTATTTTCACCTCACCCTTAAGCCTCACACCGCCGGTAATTTTAATCTTCTGCAATTCGTATTTATAACCTCACTGATAAGCTTCAGGCTATAGGCAAAAGGGAATAGCCCTCAACTACCCGCCTTTAGCCTTTTACCTTTAGCCCTTAGCCTTTTTACAGATTCTTCAGTCTCTCCGCGTTATCAGAAGTAGTCAGGGTATCT
>CAKKST010000173.1:0-1712 GCA_919903585.1 Nitrospiria bacterium
GGGAGGTTAGGAGGGATTTTACAAATATGTCGTTACAATTATAAGACTGTTAATATATACCCATATAACCCTCTTTAAGTCCATGCAGCAAAGAAGAATATTATTAGCATCAGAAGCCTGCTGGATGAATAGTATAATTAACAGGCTTTTTTTGTCTTTTTGTTTATGGTATAATACAAAATGTATTGAAAACCATAATGAATTTATGAGAGGAATGTAGAGACAATGATAGGTGCTTTAATCAAAAAGGTAATAGGAACAAAAAATGACAGGGAGCTGAAAAGGATTCAGCCTATGATGGAGAGGATCAGCGCGCTTGAGCCTGAAATATCAGCCCTGAACAATGAGCAATTAAAGGCCAAGACAGCAGAGTTTAAGCAGAGGGTATCCTCAGGGGAGACTGTTGATGATTTGCTGGTTGAGGCCTTTGCAGTGGCGCGCGAGGCGTCTAAAAGGATCCTTAACATGAGGCACTTTGATGTTCAGCTTATCGGCGGCATTGTGCTTCATGAAGGCAAGATAGCCGAGATGAAGACCGGCGAGGGTAAGACACTCGTTGCAACCCTCTCGGTCTATCTTAATGCCCTTACAGGAAAGGGGGTTCATGTAGTAACTGTTAATGATTATCTGGCAAAGAGGGATACGCAATGGATGGGCCCTCTATATCATTTTCTCGGCCTTTCTATTGGCGCTATTCAGCATGATGAGTCCTTTCTTTATGACCCGGCATACGAGGCAGGCGATAAGAGGCTGCAATACCTAAGGCCCTGCACAAGGCAAGAGGCATATTTTGCTGATATAACCTATGGGACAAATAATGAGTTTGGTTTTGATTATCTCAGGGATAATATGAAGTTTGATATCAAGGATTATGTCCAGAGGGAGCAGAATTATGCCATTGTTGACGAGGTTGACAGCATCTTGATTGATGAGGCAAGGACGCCGTTAATTATATCAGGCCCGACAGAGGAGTCTACTGATAAGTATTACAAGATTGACAAGATAATACCGAGATTAAACTCAGGGACGGATTTTACAATAGAGGAGAAGACAAAGACAGCGACACTTACAGATGCCGGGAATGAAAAGGTTGAGCAGTTGCTCGGCCTGACTAATCTATATGATATATCTAACATGGAGATTGTTCACCATGTGATTCAGGCATTAAGGGCGCACACACTCTTTAAAGCGGATGTGGACTATGTGGTTAAGGATGGCGAGGTAATTATAGTAGACGAATTTACAGGCAGGCTGATGCCGGGGAGGCGGTGGAGCGACGGCCTGCATCAGGCTATTGAGGCAAGGGAGGGCGTGGAGATAGCAAATGAAAACCAGACCCTCGCTACTATTACATTCCAGAATTATTTTAGATTGTATAACAAATTAGCAGGCATGACAGGCACTGCAGATACAGAGGCAGCAGAGTTTAATAAGATATATAACTTGGATGTGATGGTTATCCCTCCAAATAAATCCATGATAAGGGCTGATAATCCCGATGTTGTCTATAAGACCGAGAAAGAGAAGTTTAATGCAATCATGGAAGAGATAATAGAGCTTAACAAGAATGGCCAGCCTGTGCTTGTTGGCACCATCTCTATTGAAAAATCTGAAAGGCTTAGTGATATGCTGCGAAGGAACGGGGTTAAACATTCTGTCCTGAATGCAAAGTATCACGAAAAAGAGGCAGAGATAATTGCGCAGGCAGGCAG
>CAKKST010000173.1:1722-11080 GCA_919903585.1 Nitrospiria bacterium
AGGGCGCTGTTACCATTGCAACAAATATGGCCGGCAGGGGAACGGATATCCTTTTAGGCGGGAATCCTGATTTTCTGACGAGAAGGGAATCAGAAAAGAACCATGAATTATCTGATGCTGAGAAGGAAAGGATTTATGCTGAGATAAAAAGAAACTGCGAGAAAGAAAAAGAAGAGGTTATAGCAGCCAATGGCCTTCATATTATAGGCACTGAAAGACATGAGGCAAGGAGAATAGATAACCAGCTCCGCGGCCGCTCAGGCAGGCAGGGAGATCCCGGGTCATCAAGGTTTTATCTCTCTCTGGAAGACGACCTGTTAAGGATATTCGGCGCTGACAGGATTGCGAGGATAATGGATAGGCTCGGCATGGAGGAGGGTGTGCCTATTGAGCATGGTATGGTCACAAGGGCTATTGAGAATGCGCAGAAAAAGGTAGAGGCGCACAACTTTGAGATAAGAAAACACCTCATTGAGTATGACGATGTTATGAATAAACAGCGTGAGGTTGTATATGATCTCAGGCGGCAGGTTTTATCAGGGGATGACCCAAAGGAAACATTCTTTGCTATGGCTGAGGATATTCTGGATAATTTTATGGCAGGGTATTGCAGCAAAAATGCCCATCCTGAGGAATGGGATTTAAAGGGGCTTGAGGATGCGGTTATAAGGCAATTCGCTATTGATATAAAACTTGATGGAATGAGAAATGACGATGAGATCAGGGATGCCTTATTAAAAAACGTTAAGAAGCATTATGAGCATAGGGAGATGGAGTTTGGGGATGGCTTGGAAAAACATATTTCAAGGGTAATTATGCTGCAGGTAATTGATACCCAGTGGAAGGACCACCTCCTCGGCATGGATTATCTGAAGGAAGGTATAGGACTGAGAGGCTACGGCCAGAAAGACCCTCTCGTAGAGTATAAAAAAGAGGGGTTTGAGATGTTTACAGATATGTTGGACAGGGTAAAGGGTGAGGCTGTTGAACGTTTTATGAAAATACAGCCTGTAAAAGAGGGCGCCCCTATGAAGATGATGCAGATGCCGAAGCGCCAGAGGATGCAGTTCATCCATGGAGATGCAGAGGCATCTAAACCAGCGCCTGCCCATAAAGAGAATAAAGCGGGGAGGAACGACCCCTGTCCATGCGGCAGCGGCAAGAAATATAAGAAGTGCTGCGGAAAATAGAAACTTCCCAAAATTCCATGAAATTTTGGGAAGAATTAAAAAATGAAAAATGCAAATTTTAAAATGCAAACACGGGAAAAATGTAATGTAATGGAAATGTAAAGATGGCAGAAAGATTAGAGATAATTAAAAATGAAAACAAAAAACTAAAAGAATCCTTAAAACAGAAGGACAAGGAGCTCTCTTTCTTTATAGAGGTTGGCAAGGCCCTTACATCCACCCTTGAGTTCAAGGAGATATTAAAGATTATAATGGACAACGCCCAGAAACTGGTAAGGTCAGAGGCATGGTCAATTCTGCTTGTAGATGAAAAAACAAATGAACTTTATTTTGAGCTTGTAAAGGGTAAAAAGACAGGCAAGATCAAAAATATCAGATTGAAGGTGGGTGAGGGTATTGCAGGATGGGTTGCAAAAAAAGGTATGCCTCTTATAGTCCCTGATGTATCAAAGGATAAGAGATTCTTTTCAGGGGTTGATAAGAAGACAAAATTCAGGACAAAATCCATATTATGCGTCCCGATTATCAGCAAGAACAAGACACTCGGCGTCCTTGAGCTGATAAATAAGATCGGCGGCAGCAGCTTTGACCAGAAGGAGTTAGCCCTCATGCTCAAGCTGATTGATCATGCTGCAATTGCAATTGAGCGCTCCATGCTTTACCAGAGGACAGCAGAGCTTGCAGTTACAGACGACCTGACCAAGCTGTTTAATTTCAGATACCTTGACCAGACACTTGATATTGAAATAAAGAGATGCAAAGAGATTGGCGGTTCAGTCTCCCTGATTTTTCTTGATATGGATCATTTTAAATTGGTTAATGATAATTACGGGCATCTAATGGGGAGCAGGGTGCTGATAGAGATAGCCCAGATATTGATAGACAGTCTGAGGGATATAGATATAATATCACGGTATGGCGGTGATGAATTTGTTGTTGTCCTGCCAAATACAGGCGCCAAGACCACATACACTACTACAAAGAGGATTCAAAATGCAATAAGAAGACACCTCTTTTTAAGGGAGGAAGGCCTTTCAATCAGGCTTTCTGCAAGCTTTGGCATTGCCACCTATCCTGATCATGCTAATTCAAAATTGGCGCTCATACGTCTCGCAGATCAGGCGATGTATAAGGTAAAGAATATGTCACGGGACGCTATCTTAATAGCTCAACCTGGCGGATAACGAGGTCTATATGGGAAAATTAACACCCTATGACAGCATGGCCGCAGAGAGGGCTGCACCACAGGGACTTCCAAAGCAAAGGAGGCTTCTTTATCAGCTTCTCCTTATAATGCTTTCCATCGCACTCCTGCCTTTAATAATCACAGGCCTTAATCTTATGAAGATTAATAAGGAATTTCTGGAAAATGAGCTCCTTCTCCTCCATACGCAATTAGC
This sequence comes from Nitrospiria bacterium, assembly GCA_919903585.1. GTDB lineage: Bacteria > Nitrospirota > CAKKRA01 > 9FT-COMBO-42-15 > 9FT-COMBO-42-15 > JACPZJ01. The sequence goes on from CAKKST010000173.1 coordinate 4,313, forward strand.
AAATGATACAGCAGAAAAGGTTGCTATCCGCTTTGAGAATGTTGTAAACGAGCTGAAGATAGCTTCTGAATCGCAGGGGCTTGCATCTTCACTTGATATCTTTCAGAGAAGACGGCTGCTTTTATTTTATCTTGAACGTTATCCAAGTATCCTGAGCCTTTCAGTCCTGAATAAGAATGGTCAGGAAGATGTTCAGGCATACAGGACACTGATAAAAACAAATAAGGCCAATCCTCTTAATGAAAGCCATGATATTGGCGTAAAACATGCAATAAAGGGTGAATCTTATATCGGAGATACATATATTGCATCAGATATACCATATCCCCTTCTTGCTGTGTATCTGCCAATAAAAAACGAGGCGGGTCAGATTATTAATGTCTTAAAGGCAGATGTAAGCCTGAAGGAGATATCAATTCCTGTTGAGAGGGTAGGTATAAGAAAAGATGGTTTTGGCTATCTGGTAAATAGAAAGGGTCAGCTTATATCGCACAGGGATAAGGAAAAGGTTAAGCTGCAGGAGAATATGAGCGATGTAGAGATTGTTGGCAAGTATCTGGCAATTGGAAAGACAGGGGGCGCTGTGCCATTTAAGGATAAGGATGGCAGGGAGATGCTCGGCGCCTATGCAAGCGTAAGAAACCTCGGGTGGGGTGTTATTGTGCAGGAGCCGAAATCTGACGCCTATCTTTCTGTAAAATTAATGACAAGGACAACAACTATGTGGGGCATATTAACTATTATTATTGTATCAATAATGGCAGTTGTCTTTTCAAACAGGATAAGCATACCGATACAGAGATTAGTGGAATCAACCCTCTCTATTGCAAAGGGAAATTTCAAGGAAAAGATTAATATTACATCTAAAAATGAGATAGGCCAGCTTGCCCATACATTTAATTATATGGCTGAGAGATTAGACGAGTATAGTCAGGACATGAGGGAGCTATTTGTAAGCACAATAAAGTCGCTTGCTGCTGCAATTGATACAAAGGACCCATACACGCATGGCCATTCAGAGAGGGTTGCATCAATTTCAACTATGATTGCAAAAGAACTCGGCCTTCCGCCACAGGAGGTGGAGAGGGTGTATATTGCTGCACTCCTCCATGATGTTGGCAAGATTGGAATAGATGACCATCTGTTAAAAAAGGGGACCGGAATCACTGAAGATGAGTATAACAATATAATTAAGCAGCATCCGGTTCTGGGTGCAAGTATTATGGCGCCTATAAAACAGCTTCAGAAGATTATTCCCGGCGCAAAATACCATCATGAAAGATTTGATGGAAGGGGTTATCCTGAGGGCTTAGCCGGGAAGGATATCCCTCTTCTTGCACGGATAATAGCCATTGCAGACACCTACGATGCAATGACATCCGAGAGGCCATATCAAAAGGCGATGAATCAGTTGAGCGTAATTGGAAAGATAAAGGAGTGGTCAGGTTCACGCTTTGATCCTGACATTGTAACTGCCTTTATCTCTGCAATAGAAAAAGAGAGGCGCAGCAATGCCTGATGAGAATATAATACAGGATAAAAGATGGAAACGAATATTCTGGAAGGTTATTATAGTCCCTCACAAGATAGTTATGGTCAGTATAATTACCCTTATGCTCATTGTCTTTTTCTTTGTCTTCACCTTACTCATGTATAAATTTGAAAACCCTGCAGGCGGCAATTTTGCTGAATATGTCCTGTCGCTTTATTCAAAGATAAAGATCCCTGTAAAAATAAAAGAGGAGAGACCTGACCGCTTTGAGGTGAGATTTGCAAGGCTCTCCTTTATCTCAGGACAGGTATCTATGAGGAAAGGGGGCAGACTCCGATGGGACACTGCCACAAAGGATATTTCTCTCGGCACAGGGGATATTCTAAGAACCCATTCAAACTCCTATGCAGAGGTCTCTTTTGACGATGGCAATATTTTACAAATAAAGCCTGATTCACTTGTAATAATCGGCAACATGACCGAGGATGCATGGACAATGGAAAAACTTTCATCAGTCAAACTTATGGAGAGCGACATTGAGGCTGATATCAAAAAGCCGGAAATTATAGGTTCTAAGTTTAGGATTGAGACGCCAAATGCTGTTGCAAGCATAAAGGAAGAGGCAAAGGTGGCTATTAAGGTTACAAAGGAACAGAGCAGCCAGATCAAGGTCTTCGCAGGCACTGTTGATGTTCAGACAAGCGAAGAGATCGTAAATGTAAAGCCTGCAGAGGGAATAGAGATTGCCTCTAATAAGGAAATTATTACCATAAAGGACCTGCCTGATGGGCCTGTTCCTTCTTCGCCTGATAATCAAAGAGAGTTTTTCTACAGAGATATAAGTGATTCAGCAATCATCTTAGGCTGGAAAGGGGACAACAAATCAAAGATGTTCCATTTAGAGGTAGCTAAAGATATCCATTTTGTTGATTTACTTATCAGCAAGGATGACCTTTTGGAAAATAGTGTATCTTTACAGGAGATACCTCAAGGCGCCTATTATTGGCGGGTAAGGGGAATTAATAAGGATGGCCATAAAGGTGCAAGCAGCGATCTTAGAATGTTTAAGATAACCTTGGATAATATACCCCCGCGAATCCTGATAAATGATGTTTTGTTTCTAAAAGAAAGAAATGGCATTATCCTTTATCTATCGGGTGAAACCGAACCAAATGCAGACCTTTTGATTAATGAAAAAAGATTAAAGGTGGATGCCTCAGGCCGATTCCAAGGATTTTTTAATTATAAAGGCAATATATTAAAGGTGGAGGCATCAGATATTGTCGGAAATAAAAGCTATTTAGAGAAGTCTATCGGCGCTAAATAGCATCCTGTCTGCCGGCAGGCAGGAATACAGAGAAAATCTAAGAATTTCTAAGAAAACAGGAGATATTTATTATTATTTCCCTTCAAGAAGTAACTACCATTGTTTAAGCCTTGAAATTTAAGATTGCTTTTTCGTCAGGATATATATATTATTAGCACTCTCAGATGATGAGTGCTAATAATGTGGTTAGCCATTCCTAATATCTACCCTTACTCCAACCTGCCTTTCGGCAGACAGGAAGGGGCAGTAAGGGAAACAATTCTGAAAGAATTCAATAATATTTAATAAATCTATTTAAGAAAGGAGAAAACTATGAAATTCAGGCCACTTGGTGAGAGGGTTTTTGTAAGCTATGCAGAGGAATTGGAAAAGACTGCAGGAGGAATTTATATACCTGATGCAGCAAAAGAGAAACCACAAAAAGGGAAGGTTGAGGGTGTAGGCAAGGATGTAAAGGGTCTTAAGGCTGGTGATACTATACTATTTGATAAATATTCAGGCTCTAAGATTTCCATTGATGATAAGGAATATCTTATTATCAAAGAGGAAGATGTATTAGGTGTATTTGAAGGGTAAAACATAAGAGAGAATGATTGTATAATTATTGTATAATTAAGGAGGTCTTAAATGGCAAAACAGTTATTATTCGGTGAGAGTGCAAGGTCATCAATACTAAGAGGTGTTATGCAGCTTACAGATGCAGTAAAGGCAACACTCGGCCCTGCTGGAAGGAATGCAGTAATAGACAAAAAATATGGCGCGCCTACAATAACAAAGGATGGTGTTACAGTTGCAAAAGAGATAGAGTTAAAAGACCCATATGAGAATATGGGCGCCCAGCTTGTTAAGGAGGTTGCGAGCAAGACGAGTGATGTAGCAGGTGATGGTACAACTACTGCAACAGTACTTGCTGCAATTATCTATAAAGAAGGGATGAAGCATGTCTCTGCAGGCGCCAATCCAATGGAGATCAAGAGAGGCATTGAGAAGGCAGTAGAGGTTATTATTGAAGAGTTAAAAAAATTAAGCAAGCCGACACAGGACAAGAAAGAGATTGCACAGGTCGGCACAATCTCTGCAAATAATGATCCTACAATTGGCGACTTGATAGCAGAGGCAATGGATAAGGTCGGCAAAGATGGCGTAATCACTGTTGAAGAGGCAAAGAGCATGACCACCTCCCTTGATATTGTTGAGGGGATGCAGTTTGACAGGGGTTATCTCTCGCCATATTTTGTAACAGACCCAGAGAGGATGGAGGCGGTAATTGATGACGCCTTTATTCTTATTAATGAAAAGAAGATTAGCAGCATGAAAGACCTTCTTCCTATCCTTGAGCAGATAGCAAAAATGGGAAGGCCGTTATTAATCCTTGCTGAAGAGATTGAGGGAGAGGCGCTGGCAACACTCGTTGTAAACAAGCTTAGAGGAACACTCAATGTTGCTGCTGTAAAGGCCCCCGGTTTCGGCGACAGAAGGAAGGCAATGCTTGAGGATATTTCAATACTCACAGGCGGTCAGGTAATATCAGAGGACCTTGGCCTGAAGCTTGAGAATGTAAAGATCGCTGACCTTGGAAGGGCAAAGAGGATTACTATTGACAAGGACAATACAACGATTGTTGAAGGCGCAGGTGATCATTCAAAGATTCAGGGAAGGGTAAAGCAGATAAAGGCCCAGATTGAAGAGTCATCATCCGATTATGACAAGGAGAAGCTTCAGGAGAGGCTTGCAAAGATAGTCGGCGGCGTTGCTGTTATCAATGTTGGCGCATCAACCGAGACAGAGATGAAGGAAAAGAAGGCAAGGGTTGAGGATGCCCTCCATGCAACAAGGGCAGCAGTAGAAGAGGGTATAATTCCCGGCGGCGGTGTAGCGCTCCTTCGCTGTATCCCTGCGCTTGAAAAACTAAAGCTCCATGGCGACCAGCAGTTTGGTGTTAATATAATAAAGAGGGCGCTTGAGGAACCAATAAGACAGATCGTAGAGAATGCAGGTTTTGAAGGCTCTGTGGTTGTTGAGAAGGTAAAGGCTGAGAAGCCAAATGTAGGATTTGATGCCTCAAAAGAAGAATATGTTGATATGCTAAAGGCGGGTATTATTGATCCTACAAAGGTCACCCGCTGTGCCCTTCAGAATGCAGCAAGTGTGGCATCCCTGATGCTCACAACTGAGGTCATTGTTGCTGATCTGCCAGAGGAGAAGTCAGCAGCTATGCCGGCAATGCCTGGAGGCGGAATGGGTGGAATGTATTAAAAAAACTTGACAACTGAACACGGATTGTATAGTATATAGTTAATTTTAACTCTTTAAATCAGTCCAGCGAGGCTGATAAGGGATAACTAATGAAGAAAATAAGACAATTTAAAAACCTCCTGTCTCTGTAAAAGAGCAGGGGGTTTTTTTTTGCCTGTAATGCACCTTTAAGATGCTTATGCAACGGTAGGACAGGCGTCCCGCCTGTCTGACAGCCGAGACGGCTGTCCTACTTCAGTGTTGTATTATAGGATTTTCCAAAACTCTGTGTGAGGCTGATAATTAATTATGCCGGTTAAATGGAAAGAAAAGAAGATAGTAATGGAGGCAACTGAGATTGGCCGCGCCCTGCGGAGAATCTCCCATGAGATTATTGAAAAAAATAAGGGTACAGAAGACCTTATCCTTGTTGGCATAAGAACAGGCGGCGCTCATATTGCTAAAAGATTAGTAAAGATTATAAAAGATATTGAGGGTGTTGAGCTTCCAATCGGCATCCTTGATATAACCCTTTATCGTGATGACCTCTCAACCAAGAAAGAACAGCCTATTTTAAAGAAGACCGAAATACCTGTATCAATTGCTGGCAAGAAGATCATTTTGGTAGATGATGTCCTTTTTACAGGAAGGTCAATAAGGGCTGCAATGGACAGCCTTATGGACTTTGGCAGGCCAAAGCAGATGCAGCTTGCTGTCCTGATTGACAGGGGACACAGGGAACTGCCTATTAGGCCTGATTTTACCGGGAAAAACCTCCCTACAGCAAGGGAGGAGATAGTTAAGGTATTACTTGAAGAAGAAGGGGAGAAGGACAGGGTTATTATTGCTGAACAATACCTCTCACCCTTCCCTCCCCCTCAAGGGGGTAGGGTTAGGGAGAGGGGTTAATAAGCTATGCCGCTAAATAAAAAAGATTTACTTGAAATTCAATCACTTACACCAGAGGACATAAAGTTAATTCTGGATAGTGCGGACTCCTTTAAGGAAGTCACTGACAGGGATATTAAAAAGGTGCCTACCCTTCGCGGAAAGACTGTTGTTAACCTCTTTTTTGAGCCGAGCACAAGGACAAGAATATCCTTTGAGATTGCTGCAAAAAGATTAAGTGCGGATGTGTTAAATATCGCTGTTTCTGCAAGTAGTGTTGTAAAGGGAGAGACCCTGCTTGATACAGCAAGAAATATTGAGGCAATGAAGTCAGATATTATAGTTATAAGGCACTCTGTATCAGGGGCGCCATATATACTTGCAAGGGCATTAAAAAGCTCTGTAATAAATGCAGGTGATGGGTGCCACGAACATCCTACACAGGCGCTCCTTGATATGTTTACTATCAGAGAGAAAAAGGGCAGGATTGACGGCCTGACAGTTGCCATTGTCGGGGATATAGCCCACAGCCGCGTTGCAAGGTCAAATATCTATGGCCTTATTAAGATGGGTGCAAAGGTAAGGGTAGTAGCGCCTCCAACCATGATTCCTATGGAGGTTGAGAGATTAGGTGTAGATATCTTCTACAACCTTGAAGAGGGGCTAAAGGGCGCTGATGTTGTTATTATGCTGCGCATACAGCTTGAGCGTCAGGGCAAAAACTACTTCCCGAATCTAAGGGAATATTCAATGATGTATTGCCTTACAAGGGAGAAATTAAAATCAGCAAAAGATAATACAATAACCTAAAACTCCTTTCAGCTTC
>CAKKST010000174.1 GCA_919903585.1 Nitrospiria bacterium
CTCTTGATAGAGGGGAAATCCCTCCCTTTGGAAAAGGGAGGTTAGGAGGGATTTTGCAAATATGTCGTTACATTTATAAGACTGTTATTAAAATAATCTTTGTTGTTTTAAAACAACAATTGAAATGCAAGCCCTCTTTTGATATACTTCACTGTGTATAAAAATCCCTTAAAAAAATAACAGGAATAAAAGGAGACAGAGACATGCAAATTCCATTGGAAATCAGATTCCGCAATATGAGCCCGTCTGAGGCATTGAAAACAAATATCAGCGAGAAGGCGGATAAATTAGAGCAGCTTTTTGACCGCATTATAGCATGCCGTGTTATGGTAGAGGCAGGACATAAGCACCACAAGAAAGGCAATCTGTTTCATGTTCGGATTGATTTGACTATACCAGGCCATGAGATAGTTGTGAACAAAGAGCCTTCTCAGCATCATTCCAATACAGATGTTTATGTGGCTGTCCGTGATGCCTTTGACAATGTGCAGCATCAATTGGAACATTATGTTGAACGAGGGCGCGGCGATGTCAAGACGCATGAAGCGCCCTTGCACGGCCGTATTTTAGAACTGAACCCTGATGAGGGATTTGGAAGGATAGAAACCCCTGACGGCCGTATTATCTATTTCCATAGAAACAGTTTAATTGATATTGACTTTGATAAGCTCAAAATCGGGACTGAGGTGCGATTTGACGAGGAACAGGGCAACTTAGGCCCGCAGGCAAGCACAGTTAAAATAGTTGGCAAACATCACCTTATAGGATAGATTATGATTGACACGCTCTCTATATTATCTTACAGGCGCCATGTTCAATGGCGCCAAAGGCGCTGCACCCTGTCAAACCTTTTTCATTGAAAAACCTTTGAAATCAGCAGGATGGTTTTATATAATTTAATGGCAAAGCCATCAACATCTTGTAAAGTGTATACAATGGCAGACCCACAATATTAAAATAATCTCCTTCAATCTTCCTTACAAAAACAGCCGCCCTGCCCTGGATGCCATATCCGCCGGCCTTGTCAATCGGCTCGCCGCTTCTTACATAATCGGCAATCTCCTCAGCAGTCAATCTTTTAAACCAGACCTTTGTCTCTACCACCTTTGTTATCTTCTTTTTAGTTAAGGTGTCGCAAACTGCAATACCTGTCATTACAGTATGGCATCTGCCAGAGAGCCTTTTAAGCATGGCTGTTGCACTCTCAGGGGATTCAGGTTTTCCCAGCCTCTTTTTGTTTATTACAACAATAGTATCCGCAGCAATGATTACTGTAGGGGCGAACGGCCGTTCGCCCCTACAAGTTTCTGCAGCGCCTTCGGCCTTTGATAGCGCAACCCTTTTAACATACTCCTTCAAGGATTCACTTTTATTTTTACCCTCATCCACTGCTGATGGTCTTACCTCAAACTTCAACCCAATTTGCCTTAACAGCTCTGCCCTCCTCGGCGATGCAGAGGCAAGGATTATTTTTTTATTTTTGATAAAGGGATGCTCCATTACTTTGCCGCCATCTCCATATAAAAGAGGGCAAGGTAACCTATAAGTAGGAGAAACCACCCGCCAATGATAATAAACTCAAGGGTGGTCCCGATGGATATGGTAAAATTTTCAGATGCTATAGTATAAACATCCTTAAGGGTGTCTATCTTTTCATTTACATTTTTTCTCCAGTCATCAAGATGGAACTTTTTTGAGAGAAGATTATAAAGCCTTGCAGAATACCAGTCCCCGATCAATTTTATATTATGTTCAATGGCCTCTGATTCCAGAATAGTCTGTGTCCGTATCTGCACGATCTCCTTTATGGTAATCCTTACCTCCCTTGACCTGAAAAATAATTTCTGCTCCCTCTTTTTTAATAACTCAACGCTTTTTTCAAGCCTCTCATCAAGGTGGTTGTCAAGGATCCTTAATTTTAAAAGCTGGAGATTGGCAATCTCAAAGAGCTCAATATTGCTGTCAAAATCCCCCTGCGGCTCAAAAACAAAGGCTCCATCCCAGTCAACGAGTGTCATATCGTCCTTTGCATATTTATGGCCAGTATAAAGCGTTGACCTTATCTCATCCTCATCAAGGGAGATGCGCTCATTTTTTAGCAGGGCTGCAATCTTTTCGCCATGAAGCGAGAGGAATACCTCGGGGTCGCCGCTGTAATTTGATACACAATAGACAATATAGTCCTCATCAAAATCAGTCCTGCACTGATATTCAGCGAGTATCTTCCGGCATTCACCAATCAGTTCTGCCTTAAAGTCCAAAATAAAATCTGCAAGGAGATCCTCCATCTCGCATGATGCCTCTGCAATCACTACATCAGGGAGATATGCCCTTACAGTAAAAAGAACTTCCTTGCCCGCAACATTCCTCTTTTCTTCCCTTATTATCCTCTGCTTTGGAGTGACATCAGGATAGCTTGGAGAGCTCTTAAGAGTCTTGATCTCTGCGGCTACTGAGTCGGCCTCCAGATTAAGCGTTGTCACACCAATAAGGAATGTAACAATCCTGCCTTCTAATATGATTTTTTTTGATATGCGCATATTACTACCAGTTAATAAAAAGTTCGGAAAGCAATCTTATACCCACACCTGTTGCACCCTTTGGCTTGTATGGCCTCCCCTTCTCCTCCCACGCTGTTCCTGCAATATCAAGGTGCACCCACTGGGTCTTTTCAATAAACCTGCTTAAAAAATATCCTCCTGTTATTGTTCCAGCAGGCCTGCCGCCGACATTTTTTATGTCAGCAATATCGCTCTTAATCAACTCTCCGTATTCTTCCCATAATGGAAGCTCCCATACCCTTTCATAAGAAAGCTCGCCTGCCTCCTTGACCTTATCCTTTAGTTTATCATCTGTCCCCATCATGCCTATTGCATCATTTCCCAGGGCGATTACGCAGGCGCCTGTTAGTGTTGCAAGGTCAATCACTGCCTTTGGTTTATAGCTCTTTGCATAGCTCAGGGCATCGCCCAATATCATCCGTCCCTCTGCATCTGTAGAGATTATTTCTACGGTCTTTCCATCATGCATCCTTACAATATCTCCGGGCTTCTGGGCAGCACCCGAAGGTAGGTTCTCTGCTGCTGGGATGAGGCCGATGATTCGCAGTGGAATCTTTAGCCTTGCTGCTGCCTGCATAGCGCCCATCACAGCAGCGCCGCCTGACATATCATATTTCATCTTTTCCATATTCTCACTGGGCTTAATTGATATGCCGCCGCTGTCAAAGGTAATTGCCTTGCCAATAATAACGATAGTATCAAGGTTCTTTGCATTTTTATTATGTCCGAGTATAATAAACCTCGGAGGCTCCTTACTCCCCTTTGCAACACCGAGGAGTCCGCCCATCTTTAATCTCTTTATGGCAGCCTCATTGAGAATCTCACAGGAGAGGCCGAATCTCCCTGCCATTCTCCTTGCCTCATCAGACAGCATAATTGGGGTCTTGTCATTTGACGGCCTGTTCACAAGGTCTCGCGTAAAATTCGCTGCCTCTGCGAGCACCCTCCCAAGTTCAATACCCTTTTTAACCTCCCTTGCCTCCCTTTCATCCCTCGCAGCAATAACCACTTTATCTATCATCTTATCTTCCTTCTTCTCTGTCTTATACTCCTCAAACTGATAGAGGCCGAGGATAAGCCCCTCTGCTATTGCCTGACCCTTCCGCTTATTATCCTCCTTCAGGGCATCACTGCCCGGCGCCTGCATTGCAAAGGTCTTTATGCCCCTGCTCCTCATCTCCTGTCCTGCCTTTGCAGAGGCCTGCCGCATCTTATCAAGGGTATACTTCTCTTTTTCGCCAAGCCCCAATAGCAAAATCCTTTTAGGATAAATCTCAGGTGAAGGCAGGAGAAAAAGGCTCTCTCCCGCCTTTCCCTTAAAATTACCCTTTTTAACCAGATCAGCAATCAATCCCCTTGCGGCCTTATCAAAGTCTTTATATCCGCCCGTTCCTTCTTTTTCAAAAAGTGAAATTACCATTGCCTCTGCCTTTATTTTTTTTATATCCATAGTTGCTACTGATACCTTCATAAGCGCCTCTCCTTTCTGTTATAGCAGCCCAATTATACAACAAACCCCATAAACTTTCTACACTTATAGCCCTTTATCACAAGCAGCTAAAAAAAACTTGACATAAGATAGGCTTGTCGCTTATTATATCAATTTACTTAAAGAAAGGAGTATTGAGATGTCCATAACATACAGACAGCCCAGCAATCTAAGGAGAAAGAGGACCCATGGCTTCTTAAAGAGGATGGCCACAAAGGACGGCCAGAAGGTTCTTAATAGGAGAAGGGCAAAGGGAAGAAAAAAATTGACCGTTTAAGACGTTAGAGTGTGATGCGGTGGCCCTGACTATCCCAAAAAACGAATGGATAAAAAAGACCTATGAGTATAGAAGGGTCTATGAAAAGGGAAGACGATATTATGGTGATTACATAATCCTCTTTGCCCTAAATAATAGTATGGATTACAGCCGCATTGGGATAAGTGTTGGGAAAAAGATTGGCGGAAGTGTTAAAAGAAACAGGATCAAGCGCCTTATAAGGGAAATTGTAAGACATATGTGGGCAGGTGTTGTTAAAGAGAAGGATATAGTAATTGTTGCGAAGAAAGAGGCAGCAGGGATTGAGCTAAAGGCCCTTTGGGCTGATACAGAAAGGGTATTTAAGAAGGCAGGACTTTTAAAATCATGAAATGGATTGTAATATACTTCATTAGACTGTATAAATTCTTAATCTCACCAATCCTTCCCCAGTCATGCCGTTTTTATCCGAGCTGTTCATCTTATGCAATTGATGCGCTGAATGAATATGGTTCTTTAAAAGGCTCATACCTCGCATTTCGCAGACTATTAAAGTGCCACCCGCTGCACCCCGGCGGCTATGACCCTGTAAAATAACGGAGAAGACATGGAAAGCAGATTTATAATAGCAATGGTAGCATCCCTGTTGGTAATCATGGGATTTTACTACTTTTTTCCCCAGCAGCAGCCAAAGAAGGCCGTGGAAGAAAAGACTGTTGTAGCCGAGAAAAAAGGGGAGATGATAAAGGAGATCCAGCCTGTTAAAAAGGCAAAACCCATAGCCGCCCCTGTGGAAAGGGAGATAGTGGTAGAATCCGACCTTTACAAGGCGGTTTTAACAGGTAAAGGTGGGACAATAAAGTCTTGGGAGCTCAAAAAATATGCTGCTAATGGGAAAGGGCTCGTTCAGTTGATCCCTGCAAAAGAGGAGGATGTAGTTTACCCGCTCTCTCTTGAACTTGAAGGGGCTGATCTTAATAATGCAACATTTACGACTGATGGAAAGGGTTTTAGGCTTGACCAGTATAAGAATAAAGAGACTATTACATTCAGTTATATTGGCCAAGATGGTTTAAAGATAGAAAAGAGGCTCACCTTCTACAATGACAATTATAGAATTGATATGGATCTTCATGCAGAGGGGGTAAAGAAGACACTCCATTTATCACTCGGTACAGATTTCGGTATATATAATAAAGTGGGAGGCAGTTATGCCAGCCATGTCGGGCCTGTTGTCTCTGTTGATGGCAAGCTTAAAAATGATGCACCCAAGAAAGAGGGAGAGTCTTTACAGTATCAGGGAAAGATAAAATGGACTGCAATGGAGGACAAATATTTCATTGCCTCAATAATCCCTAAAGAAGAGATTGAGAATGCTGTCATTAAAAAGGGGAAGGGAGAGGGATTTAACACCCTCATAAAGATCCCTGAGACTGGGGCAATAAAAAGGTCTTTTATGCTCTATGCAGGCCCAAAGGAATTTGACAGACTTCAGTCATTCAGGGCTGGTATGGAGGATAACATTGGTTTTGGCTGGTTCTGGTTTATCGGCCTCCCGCTATTTCAGGTAATGAAGTGGCTATACAAGATCGTTGGGAATTATGGCGTTGTAATAATCCTGATTACAGTAATAGTAAAGATAATCTTTGCGCCATTGACACATAAGAGCTATAAGTCAATGAAGGCAATGCAGAAGCTGCAGCCAAAGATTGCAGCGCTTCAGGAAAAATTTAAGGCTGACAAGCAGAAGCTGAATATAGAGATGATGAATCTCTATAAGGCACACAAAGCCAATCCTGTTTCAGGCTGTCTGCCAATGGTTATTCAGATACCAGTATTCATTGCATTATACAATGTCCTGTCCAATGCCATTGAATTCAGACACGCCCCATTTTACTGGTGGATAAAAGATCTCTCTGCCATGGATCCTTATTATATTATGCCGATAGCAATGGGTATCTCCATGCTGATTCAGCAATGGATGACCCCGAGTACTGCTACTGATCCATTGCAGGCAAAGATGATGTATGCCATGCCAATAATATTTACCTTTATGTTTTTGAGTTTTCCCTCAGGTCTTGTCATCTATTGGCTTGTAAATAATGTCTTGTCTATTGCACAACAGGGGGTTACCAATAGACTCCTTACACCAAAGGCAGAAGGCTCATAGTGGAGGCCTTTATATTGTTTGGTCAATTTCTACCTCGACAAAAGAGGAAAAACCATATGAAAATTAGCAAAACTGCCGAAGAACTTTTGGAATTAGAAGAAACAAGAGAATTGTTGGACAACTATGGAGATGCTTACTTAATAGAAAAGAAGAAGAAAAAAGATTTGGCAA
>CAKKST010000175.1 GCA_919903585.1 Nitrospiria bacterium
AAACAATGAAATACGAAATAGCCTGCAACTGGGACCCTGCGCTGATAGACGGCGTTGCAGGAAGCCTTGCTGATGAGCTTTTTGGCGGTATGCCGAACAGTCCTGTTTCTGGCGGCAGGGCGTCCTTTGTTGCTGTGGAGACAACGCCGGAGTTTGTAGAAAAATATGTAAAAGAGGCGCACAAAAAGGGGCTGATATTTAACTTCCTTTTGAACGCATCTTGCCTTGACAACATGGAGTATCAGCGTGAGGGGAATAAAAAGATCGTTGAGCATATTGCATGGATAGACAGCATTGGCGTTGATGCTGTTACTGTTACTATTCCATTCCTGCTCCAGATTATAAAAAAACAGTTTCCACGTTTAAAAGTCAAGATTTCAAGCTTTGCAAGGGTGAATACCCCAAGGACAGCAAAATACTGGGAGGAGTGGGGCGCTGATTCTATTATCCTTGATGAGGATATAACAAGGGACTTTAAGATGCTTGAGGCAATAAGAAAGGCATATAAGGGAGAGCTTGTTTTGATTGCAAATCCCGGGTGCCTCTTTGACTGCCATCAGACATTGAACCATTCAAATACCATGTCGCATGGTTCGCAGGCAGGCCATGTGAGCGAGGGGTTTATGATAGATAGCTGTTATTTCTCATGCACAAAACAGAAGATGGCAGACCCAAGGGAATTGATTAAGACAAGGTGGATAAGGCCGGAGGATGTGAGGCACTACAGTGATATTGGCATTGATAAGCTGAAAATAATTGACAGGTATAAGACAACTGAGATGCTCCTGTCTTATTTAAAGGCATATACAGATGAAAGATACGATGGAAATCTTGTTGACCTTTTGAATCTGCCGAAGCGCGGCGCCTTTTTGCCTGTTAATCTGAAATATCTCATGCGCGAGGAGTTTGTGAATACAGATAAGCTCATGGCATTTGCAGACTGCTGCGATATGACTGTGAGTGAATTAATTGAGATAGATAATAAAAAGATACCATCTGACTTTATAGAATTTTTTAAGACAATGGACTGTGCAAGGACATCCTGTGATGACTGCCGCTATTGCTACAATATTGCAGATAAGGCTGTAAGGATAAAGAAAGAGGAATTAAAGGTGCAGCTAACTAAGTATGATGCATTCTTGGATGACCTTGTAAGCGGTAAGGTTTTTGAGAAAGAGGCGGAGTATCACGAAGACAAAGAACTCGTATGGCAGAGCGATGCAAGAAAACTGCATGAAGATATATTAGAGGCAGTTCCTTCTCTCTTAAAAAAGATTGCTCAGAGAAAGACACAGGCAGGCGCTGAAAAGAGCGCAAGGGATAGAAGGTCAGATACCATTATTAGTGATGATGTTCTAAAAGGCTGGCTTACAGAGACCCCTGGTATATTTATGCCAAAGGTAAAGGAGAGGCTGAAGGAGCTGGGGATTGAAGAATTAAAGGTTGTCTAAGTAGGGGCACAATATATTGTGCCCCTACATTGAAATATTATGATTAATAGCCATACTGTCATCATTAACGTCGATATAGAGAAGGTTTTTAAGCAGGCTCTTTTGTGGGGTGAGGCAGAATGGTGGCCAAAGGACTCGCTGATGAGATATAAGAGGATTAATAATTCCCCCTCACCTTATTCCTCTCCCCGAGGGGGAGAGGAAATAAAAATAATACCCTCTCCCCTTTGGGGAGAGGGAAAGGGTGAGGGGGTTGTTCAGGTTGGCGCCAGATACCATCAAAAGGTTCTTCTCCCTTTTGCCCCTGAATGGGATGTGGAGGTTGTTTCCATTACACCGAATAAAGAGGTTACAAGAAAATTTTTAAACGGTATTTTTTCAGGCACTGACTCTGTAATCCTTGAGCCAAAGAAGGAAGGTGTAGAGGTAAAGACAGTGATGGATTTTGATGTCAACGGTTATTTTAATAAACTTGCATGGAGATTTGTTTTTGAAAGGATGCATGATGAGAATTTGGAGAAGATATTAAAGGCAATGAAGGGGTATTTTAGTTAGTGAAAGATTACACCCTCCCCTTTGTCCCCTCCCATCAAGGGAGGGGAAATAAATAACTCCCCTCTCCCCTTGTGGGAGAGGGTTAGGGTGAGGGGGAGAGGAGGTTGTTATGGATTGGCACAATGAGACACAGCAGAAGTTTAAGACCATGCTAAGCATTATTCCTTTCTTTCACAGAAAGATGGCGGAGAAGCTTGTAAGCAGAAAGGCAGAGAATCTGGCAAAGGAGCGCGGTGCTTCACAGATTGAGGAGGCAGATATTGTAAAGGGATTTTTGTCAGAGACGCCTGGTGTTTTTAAGGCAGACATGCTTTCTGCTTTGGAAAAGGCAGGGTTTGATTATAAAAGATATGAAAAGGAGTAATTAAACACCCTCCCCTTAATCCCCTCCCGTCAAGGGAGGGGAAGTAAAAAGTAGGCACGGTTTAAACCGTGCCTACAAGATATAGGGACATGCCATGGCATTTCCCTCCCCTCTCCCCTTGCGGGAGAGGGAAAGGGTGAGGGGTAAAATATTATGTTCAGACCAAAGATTGCACATATTGATTTAACAAAAAAAACTGTTGCCTATGATTATATTCCTTTTGAGATTGTCCGCATGTTCTTAGGTGCAAGGGGTATAAACAGCTACCTGCTCTATACAAATACGGATAAGGCAACAGGCCCTTTTGGGCCAGAGAACCCATTGATTATCGGCAATGGCCTTTTAACAGGATTAAGCGGCCCTACAACAAGCCGCGCAACTATCTCTGCAAAGTCGCCTGAATCAGGATTGCTTGGCGATGCAAATATCGGCGGCCATTTCGGCGCAGGGATGAAGAGGACAGGTATTGACTATCTGATGATAAAAGGGAAGGCTGATGCCCCTGTTTATCTTGAGGTT
>CAKKST010000176.1 GCA_919903585.1 Nitrospiria bacterium
TTAGAATCACTGAAGGTGTGAATTGATTCAATATCCTTCTTATACCGTTTTTGCGCCTCTTCAATGTCATAAAGCGCCTGCAGGTTCATCCAGAATTCTGGGGGAACGTCGAAAAACTTGCCGAGCTTTAAAGCGGTTTCGGCTGTAATGCTCCTTTCGCCCTTTACAATCTGGCTTATCCTTGTCTGCGAAAGGCCTGTTTCTTTAGACAGGCGATAAACAGATATCCCCATCGGCTCCAAAAATTCTTCCTTAAGTACTTCTCCGGGGTGGATATTTCTTAATGTCCTCATAATAGCCTCCTTTCAATGATAATCTGTTATTTCAACATCAAAGGCGTTTCCATTTTTCCACTTAAAACATATACGCCATTGGTCATTTATCCTTATGCTCCGCTGCCCCTCTCTGCTTCCTTTTAGCGCCTCAAGTCTATTGTTGGGGGGAACTTTCAATGCCTCAAGTGTTGTTGCTGCAGCAATCATTCTCAATTTGCGCCTCGCTATGTTATGAAGCTGAGAGGGCAGCTTTATCTTTTTTGAAAACCGCCCCTTCCATATGAGTTCGGATTCTTTGTCTTTAAATGATGCTATCATCTAACAATAGTATCACAGAAAGGAAGTATAAATGTCAATTAAAATACTTATCTGTATGAATGGAGACATGCGGATAATGAATAAAGGTAAAAAGGGTCAGGCCGTTGGAATATCAGTTTCTCCCTTCAACCCCTTTAACTTTCTTGCTTACAGTAGTATAATGAATTACTAAATAATCTGCAATCTCTTTTAGCTTATAGCGGAGCGCTACATGCGCCTCATCTATTTTCGCAGCCCTCCTGCCACTGTCTCTTATTAAGATGTGGAGATAAACTGCTTTACGGCTTGTAATATTTCTTCTTCTTTTGCAGATACTCCTGCTCCACATAGCCGCCGTAGTCATGGGGATATTTGTAGTCCTTGCCGTGACCAAGTTTTTTGGCGCCCGGATAGTGGCTATCTTTTAAGTGATCAGGCACCTCCATTGTCTGCTCCTTCTCTATATCCTTCATTGCAGCCTCTATTGCTAAATAACAGGCATTGCTCTTTTTTGCCTTTGCAATATAGATTGTTGCCTGTGCAAGTGGTATCCTCGCCTCTGGCATGCCGATGAACTCCACTGCCCGCAAGGCAGATGTGGCAATAACAAGCGCCATTGGGTCGGCCTCGCCAACATCCTCTGATGCACAGATTACAATTCGCCTTGCAATGAATCTCGGGTCCTCGCCTGCATAGAGCATTTTGGCAAGATAGTATATTGCTGCATCTGGGTCTGAGCCTCGCATACTTTTTATAAATGCAGAGATTGTATCATAATGCTGGTC
>CAKKST010000177.1 GCA_919903585.1 Nitrospiria bacterium
ATCGCCTGCATCAAGCGCCTTTAGTATATTTGCCTTTAAAAGCTCATAATCATCACGGACAATTGCCCAGCGTACTGCCTCACCGCCCCACTCCTCTATCATGCCGCCAAGTATGCTTGAATTATATTCTATTATGCTGCCTTTTTTTAACCCTGTGCCAGGCTCAATCAATTCTGTGCCGGTTGGGATAATCACAACCTTCGGCCTTCTTCTTACAAATATCTTTGTGATGCCGCCTGCGAGCATTGCACCTATATCTATCGGCCTGATCCTGTGGTTCTCAGGCAATATAAGCTCTGTTGCAACAATATCCTCGCCAATGATTCTTACATGCTGCCATGGTGTCGCAGGTTTTATAATCTCAATCTCATCCTCTGAGACCTTATTAATATCCTCAATCATTATAACAGCATTAAAGCCGTCAGGTATTGGGTCGCCTGTATCAACATCAACAGCCTGTTTTCCGAGCTTTAATATCTTGGGTGAGGTCTCGGATGCGCCGGCAGTATCCATAAACCTCACTGCAATGCCATCCATTGCAGCACAGTGATAAAATGGGGATGAGATAAGGGCGCTGACAGCCTCTGCAGTAACCCTACCATGCGATGACCATACAGGTATCTCCTCGCCAGAGATAGGTTTAAAGAGGCCGTTTTCACTTAGTTTATCCTCCCACAGCCTCAACGCCTCATTAAGGGGAAGATTATTTAAATATATCTGACGCTTCACTTCCCTCCCTTTTGTAATGGAAATAGCCACACCAATCCTTTAAAGTGTATTAATTTTAATACAGCCATTTATATAGTTTTACATTAAAATCATTTTATTTTCAAGAGGTTTGTTTAAAAAATAGCTGCAAAATTAAAAAACCACTAATTAAATAAAGCAATAAGTATGCCTTAAAGGGTCAGTTTTTTCAATTTTCTATAACTAAATTTAGACCTATCCCAAATTTGCCGATAGAAAATGTCATTGCGAGCGAAGCGAAGCAATCTCAATACATTATAAGAGGGATTGCCACGCACCCTTCGGGTGCTCGCAATGACAGCTAACAGGCTGTTGAAAAAGTCATCAACAGCCTTGATTACACAGATTAGAAAAAATGAT
>CAKKST010000178.1 GCA_919903585.1 Nitrospiria bacterium
CCTTCTGGTCTGCCCTTCTTGTGCTTCCAAAGGCAACGATCTCGGAATTTTTAAGGCGCAGTTTCTTTACCTTTTCAAAGAATTCTGTATCCTTTGGATTTGAGCCGGGCCAGCCGCCTTCTATATAATGTATGCCAAAGGCATCCAGCTTTTCTGCAATCCTCAGCTTGTCCTCCACAAGGAAGGCAACATCCTCTGACTGTGCGCCATCACGAAGCGTTGTATCGTAGAGTTTAACCTCTGACATCTTACACCTTTACCTTCTCCCCTAATTCAAAGGCATCATGTAATGCCCTTACAGCAAGCTCTGTATATTTAGAATCAATAACGCAGGAGATCTTTATCTCTGATGTGCTTATCATCATGATATTGATCCCCTCTTTGGCAAGGACAGCAAACATCTTGGAGGCCACGCCAGAGTGAGACCTCATGCCTACGCCAACTATGGATACCTTTGCAATGTCATTATTCACCAGCACATCCGCTGCGCCGATCTCCTTTGCAATACTCTTCACGAGCTCTACTGCCTTTTTTGCATCTCCCTTTGGCGCTGTAAAGGATATATCTGTAAGCTCGCCCTGACTGATATTCTGTATAATCATATCAACAACCACATTTGCCTCTGCTATTGCACCAAAGATCTTCGCCGCAATACCCGGCTTGTCAGGCACCCCAATCAATGATATCTTGGCTGCATTCTTGTCATAGGTGACACCTGAGACCGCCTCTTGTTCCATATCCTTATCCTCCTTTGTAATTAATGTACCGCTGTTATTGGTGAAACTTGAAAGGACGCGCAAAGGGACATTATATTTTGCTGCGAATTCCACTGAGCGGCTGTGCAGAACCTTTGCCCCGAGGCTTGCCATTTCAAGCATCTCTTCATAAGAAATCTTATCCAGTTTTCTTGCATTTGGAACTATATTCGGGTCTGATGTGTAGACACCGTCCACATCCGTATATATATCACATCTGTCTGCCTTTAATGCCGCTGCTAAAGCAACAGCAGTTGTATCAGAGCCTCCCCTGCCGAGGGTCGTGACATCGGACTTTTCGTCAATACCCTGAAAGCCTGCCACAACAGGGATTATCCCTTCATCAAGGGCCTCCTTTAGCCGCTCTGCTGTGATCTTTTCAATCCGAGCTTTAGTATGCACGCTGTCAGTTATAATCCCTACCTGCCTCCCTGTGAAAGACCTTG
>CAKKST010000179.1 GCA_919903585.1 Nitrospiria bacterium
CCATATTGCCTGTTCCTTTAAACTCTTCAAAGATAACATCATCCATCCTGCTGCCGGTATCAACAAGGGCAGTTGCAATAATCGTAAGGCTGCCTCCCTTTTCAATGTTTCTTGCAGCGCCAAAAAACCTCTTTGGCCTCTGAAGGGCATTTGCATCAACACCGCCAGAAAGCACCTTGCCGCTTGGAGGAACAATGGTATTATATGCACGGGCAAGCCGTGTAATACTGTCTAAGAGAACTACAACATCCCTGTTATGTTCAACAAGCCGCTTTGCCTTTTCAATAACCATCTCAGCTACCTGAACATGGCGCTGGGCAGGTTCATCAAAGGTGGAGCTGACCACCTCTCCTTTCACCTGACGCTGCATGTCTGTAACCTCTTCAGGCCGCTCGTCAATAAGAAGGACGATAAGGGCTATCTCAGGGTGATTTTTTGCAACCGCCTTTGCAATGGACTGCAAAAGCATGGTCTTGCCTGTCCTCGGCGGTGCGACAATAAGACCCCTCTGCCCCTTGCCGATCGGCGTTATAAGCTCCATTACCCTTGTAGACATATCCCTTGCTTCGTATTCCAGATTTAACTTTTCATCTGGAAATATAGGTGTAAGATTATCAAATAATATCTTGTCTCTGGCGACCTCTGGGTCTTCGTAGTTTATCTTCTCTACCTTCAGGAGGGCAAAGTAACGTTCACCATCCTTTGGCGGCCTTATCTGGCCTGAGACCGTATCGCCTGTCCGCATGTTAAATCTTCTTATTTGGGACGGCGAGACATATATATCATCAGGCCCCGGAAGATAATTATAGTCAGTCGCGCGAAGGAAGCCAAAACCGTCAGGCAGGGTCTCTAATACGCCCTCGCCATAGATAATGCCATTCTTATCGCTCTGGGCCTGAAGTATGGCAAAGATTAGCTCCTGCCTGCGAAGGCTGGCAGCGCCCTCAACCTTCAGCTCCTTTGCTACATGCGTAAGATCTTCAATATTCTTTTCTTTTAATTCTACTAAATTCATAAAACACACTCCTTGGACATATCGCCGCTAATAATCCCCGTTATTCATGGCGGGGTTCTTCAATATTAAAATCCCCCTTAATCCCCCTTTTTCAAAGGGGGAAACTTTCCCCTCTATTAAGAGGGGATAAAGGGGTGTGTTCCCCTCTTTTCCAAAGAGGGG
>CAKKST010000180.1 GCA_919903585.1 Nitrospiria bacterium
TTTAAAGAATAACACACCTATGCTTTAGTGTCAAGCAGGGGCGCGGCGCAAAGTAACATAACAATTTTTCCACTTGACATGGATGCTCAAATATGTTTAAAGTGGAGCAAATTAATCCTGTTTTAAATAAATAGGGAAGGACGGTTAATTATTATGATGCAGCTTACAAGGGCAGGCGAATACGGGGTTCGGGCTGTAATCTATCTTGCAGCGCGGCCTGAAGGGAAGATTATATTTGTCGGCGAGATCAGTGAAAGTCAGGATATTCCAAAGAGCTTTGCATCAAAGATATTGCAGATGCTTGTAAAAAGCGGCCTTGTCCGCTCCCAGAGGGGAGTAAAGGGCGGTTTTATGCTGGCAAAGCCCGCATCTCAGATAACATTAAGGGATGTTATTGAGGTGGTAGAAGGCCCAATCTTTTTGAACCAGTGCCTGATAAAAAAGGGCGAATGCCCAAGAGACGATTTTTGCCCTGTCCACCCTGTCTGGAGAGAGGCGCAGGATAAGCTCATGGAGATATTAGGCGGGGCAACAATTGCAGGGCTTGTTGAAAATGGCAAGGCGCTTGAAAAGAGAATGGGCAAGCAGGCGCTAAGGAAGAAAAAGCCGTAGGATTTCTATTTTTATCTTTACAGTTATTCAAATATTGCCAAGGTCTAAAAGAATCCCTTCAAATTCTATCTATTCATTACAACTTCTAACACATCTTATAATTGTATTGCTTTAACTACCATTCTACAACCAGTAGTTAGTAGACAAATCCAACTTTAGGTTGTATATTGCAAAAACATAGAGTTTCGGAAAATTCTTTCAATTAAAAAATTTATATTAACATGATAAAATACCGTTCCTCAGAAACATATTCTACTGCAATCGGTGAGAAGATAAGATCGCTTAGGAAAAGGCTTGGCATTTCGCAGGAACAGTTAGGCGAGATAGCTGGTGTAAGTTATCAGCAGATACAGAAATATGAGAATGGGACAGACAGGGTCAGCGCTAATAGATTAAAAAAGATTGCCGATGCCCTTAATATTCCTATAAACTATTTTTTTGAAGAAACAATATTGAAGGCCAAGGAAACGGAGTCCGTATATCATACCCTCGGTGAACTCACGAAAGAAGAAATTGAATTGATTAAACTCTTCAGAAAAGTTGGTGATAAAAGGGCGAAAGGCAACCTTTTAAAGCTAATAAAGAGCGCCGAAAAGATTATTTCAGAGAGATAGGGGATAGGTAAGGGAGGGGCTATACCTCCCCCTTCTTATCATTCTTATCAATCTCCCATTTTACGGTATAGCCCCTTTCCTTAAGCTCCATAATAGTCATGTGAAAAACCATCTGGAGATTGCTATCAGAGAGTTTTTTCAGAGAGTCAGGAAGGTTCAATAGAAAATTATAAACTCTATCTTTTTCAAGGGAGCAATAATCTTCCAACCTAAACCCACTCTCCTTTCTATTCTACCCCCTATACCACCCACCCCTTCTACAATTTAAAGCAGGCACGATTTAAACCGTCCACCCCCCTTAATTCCCCCCTTAGTAAGGGGGGATAAAGAGGGGTCACCCCCCGTTGATACAATCATAAATTGTAAAAATTATACACAATCTATGGTTGCCTGTCAAGAGAAAAAAGAAGGTTTGTCAAGGCAAAATGCCAGAATTATCACTAACCTCAGCCACATATCTCATTATCTATCCCTTTTGAAAGTGACTTTTTGGCTTGCTCTATTGCTTTCTCAAGGTCAACTTCGCTTACAAGCAGCTTACCCATTCCTTTTAATGAAACTATTTTAGGCTTAACAGTTTTTTTTATCTCTACAATGGTTTTTAAATCGTGTATGCCTTCTTCAAGCTCAGTTATTTTCGCAAAAATTAATTCATCATATTTAAGTTTCATATAGCCCTCCACAAAAATAAATAAATCAACTGACTATAATTTTCTTTAACTATGTTTAATGGTTCTTTCTCATTTTGAGTTAGTAGGGTGAACTGTTTAGCTCACGGAGTGTCAGGCTGCAATAATCTCAATATTTAAAACCTGTAGTCTTGGCATCTTCATTGTTACTACAAATACAGTTATTCCCTTCTTTTTGTTTTCTTCTAATATCTTGTAGTTTTCTTCATACAATTCCTTATCATCTTCTGGAAGTATCACCAAAACAGCGCCCTTAGGAATTCTATCAAGAACATCTGGATTTTCAAAAATATATTTCATCCATTCAGCATGAAGATCTAAATTCTTCTTAATAATATCATCTTTTGTCATTTCTTAAACCCCTTTTCAAAGTTGTCTCTATATTGCATCCAATTTGCCTTTAGGTCAAGTGTAGCAAATGTAATAGATAAGATATTCTATCTCTTGCATTTATATACAATATCTAAAAGAAATCTATCCTCCTCTTTTCAGGGTAGATGCTATGTTAAAAGATTATCAAAAAGACTCTGCTTTGTCAAAGAAAAAGGGGCGGGGATTGCCCGCCCCATGATTTGTTTTGCAGCCATTGCCAGCCGCAGTTGGTGGGCATAGCCCACCCTCCTGACTATGTTTAATTATATTCCCCTTTTAAAAGCAAGGCAAGGAAATTTTGATTTCATGCGGAGATGATTAGTAAGGCAAAATGCCCTCAGCATGCCCTACCATCAGGGCAAGATGCCTGATTGAAGAATCCTCCGTTTTAGAAAATCTCAATAAAATTAAGCAATTGCATCCTGGCACTTTTCTTGCTTATTTAAAGTAGTGAGCACGGTTAAAACCGTGCCTACAAGCCTTTAGAATATGTCAGGTGGAATTTGGTTAAAGAAAGGTTTTTTACTCTATGGAAACAAAAACACAAAAAAAGGTGCTGGTTATTGATGACGACTATTATATGTGTAAATCTATATCGCAGCTCCTTGAGAATGAGGATATGCTCGTTGACTACGAGAATAATATCTCAGCCGGGATAGACAGGCTGCTTGCTGATAAATACGAGGTAATTATTCTTGATATCCATCTGCCGGGGATTGACGGCGTCTCTATGATGCCTGTCCTGAAAGAGATAACGCCGTCCTCAAAGGTGATCCTGGTAAGCGCTGATGATGTGGTGGATGTATTGAATCAGTATAGTAATGTAGTAGTTGAAAATTTTATTCAAAAACCAATAAACAGGGAAAGGCTGTTAAATATCATAAACAATAAAAGATAACCCCCTCCCCTTAATCCCCTCCCACGAGGGGAGGGGAAATAAGAGCATCCCAAATACCCCCTCCCTTGACGGGAGGGGAAACAACAGCATTCCCCTTGATGGGAGTGGCGAAGAAAATAAATACCCCCTCCCTTGATGGGAGGGGGCGAGGGGGAGGGTGTAAACAACAAAGGATAAGGAGGAGCCATGGTAAAGAGTCTTCAATTTGTAGTCTTTAAGATAGGAAAGGAATTATTCGGCGTTGGGATAGATTCTATCAGGGAGATAGTAAGGGTCCCAGAGGTGACAGAGGTGCCTGATGCCCCGCATTTCTTAGATGGCGTTATAAACCTGAGGGGGAGGATAGTGCCTGTAGTTGATTTAAGAAAGCGTCTGGGGATACAGTATGCGGATAAGACAAAGGCAACGAGGGTGCTTATAACCGAAAACAGCGGGAGCATGGTCGGGCTCCTCGTTGACGCTGCATCAGAGGTTATCAGGATTCAGCCTGATGCAGTAGAGGAACCGCCTGAGATGATCACTGCAATTGGCGTTGAGTATATCACAGCCGTTGCAAAGCTAAATGAAAGGCTCATAATCCTTTTGGATATAAAAAAGATACTGAATGTTGGGGAAATGAAAAAAATAGCAGCCCTGCAGAGGCCTGAGATAGCGCAAAAGGCAGAGCCTTTGCAGGCAGCATAACAATGAGGAGGTCAAGACCATGAAAAAGATTTTTAGTCCTGTAGTAGCATTGCTTAACCGTTTTAAGTACAGCAAGAAGTTTGCATTAATCGGTTTTATTATCATCCTGCCCTTTGCAGCCACACTCTATATGCTGGCATCAGAAATCAATGTTGGCATAGAGTTCGCGCAAAAGGAGAGGATGGGTGTTGAATACAACCTTCCCCTCAGAAAACTCCTTGAGAATATGCAGCAGCACAGGGGAATGGCAGGCGGCTTCTTAAATGGCGACACATCTTTTAAGGAGCAGATATTGAGCAAACAGAATCAGATAGACGAGAATATCAAGGCAATAGATGCTGTAGATATGAAATATGGGGCATCTTTGAAGACATCGGATAAATGGAAGCTCCTGAAGACAAAGGTGCAGGACCTGAAGGCAAGGTTATGGAGCCTCAATGCCCAGACAAGTTTTAATGACCATACAACCATGATAGCAGATATCCTTTCTATGATTACCTCTGTTGGCGAGACATCCAATCTGATGTTTGATCCCCAGCTTGATTCATTTTATCTGATGGATGCGATAGTGGCAAAACTCCCCATGTTGAGCGAAGACCTCGGCCAGTTAAGGGCGCTCGGCACAGGGGTGGCGGCAAGAAAGGCCATTACAGAGACAGAGAAAAATAAGATTATCATGTTATACGGCCTTGTAAAGGCGGCAGTTGATGCAAATAACAGCGGTTTTGAGTCTGCCTTCCGTGAAAACCCAAATCTGAAATCCAAACTGGAAAACTATACAAGGGACACAGTCAACAGCATAAATGACTTTTTAAGGATGGTTGACAAGGATATTATCAAGGCCGCGGAGTATGGTATAATTAAGCCCGAAGACTACTTCCAGAATGCCACACGAACCATTGGAACAGTCTTTAAAACATACGATGAGACCGCGCCTGAGTTTGATAATCTGCTGAAGGTGCGTATAGAGCAGGCCTCTAAGAAAAAGACCTTCTCATGGATCATTGCAGTATTTGCGATCCTCGGAATCACCTATATCTTCACTGCCTTCTTCATGTCAGTTGTGCCTCCATTAAAGGAGATGATAGTCTCCGCACAGAGGATATCCGCAGGAGAATTGGATGTGAATTTAGAGGCACGGTCAAAGGATGAGATTGGCGAGCTTACCAATGCATTTTCAGGGATGGTTGTCTATCTTAAATCTATGGCAAAGACCGCAGAGGAGGTTGCCGAGGGGGATTTGCGGAGCGATGTAACTCCAAAATCCGGGAAGGATATTCTGGGCAATGCCTTTGCCAAGATGATCCATGGCCTGAGGAGTATTATTGTAGAGGTAAGGGGGGGCGCAGGCCAGATTGCCGCTGGTTCAAGCCAGATCGCGTCAACCTCTGAGCAGGCATCAAGGAATAACGAGGCAGCCGCAACAGCAATAGAAGAAACCACAGCCACGATGCACGAGATGTCTGCAAACATCCAGAATGTGGCAAAAAATAGCCAGAGCCAGTCATCATCTGTAACAGAGACATCATCCTCTATTGAACAGATGGTTACATCCATACAGAGGATTGCAAGCACAGGAAAACTCCTCGTTGACCTGTCTCAGAAAACCAAAAAGGCTGTTGAACTCGGCTTTGAGGCGGTAAGCAAATCAATCAAAGGCACAGATGAGATCAACAGCACAATAAGCCGCTCTGCAAATACCATCACTGCCCTCGGTTCGCGGGCAGAGGATATAGGAAGGATTGTTGACGTTATTGATGACATAGCAGAGCAGACAAACCTGCTTGCCTTAAATGCCGCAATAGAGGCGGCGAGGGCAGGAGAACAGGGCATGGGCTTTGCCGTTGTTGCAGAAGAGGTTAGAAAGTTAGCAGAGCGCTCTGCAAAATCCACAAAGGAGATAGCAGAGCTTATCTCCGGCATACAGAAGGAGACGCAGGAAGCGGTAAAATTCATGGACAAATCCATGCAGATAGTGGAAAAGGGCGTGGAGCTGTCCAAGCAGGTTGACAGCACACTTAAGGATATTGAGCTTAATGTAGCAGAGGTGGATAAATATGCAAAGGAGATAGGAGCTGGAACACAGGAGCAGAGCAGCGGAAGCACGCAGATTGCCAAGGCATCGGAAAACTTAAGGGAGATAACACAGGAGATATCATCTGCCATGAGCGAGCAGTCTACATCTGCTGAACAGATAGTAAAGACTATGGAAAAGATGCGTGAGATGATCCAGCAGAATGCATCCGCCTCTACCCAGCTTGCGTCATCATCAGAGGAGATGAGGACACAGGCAGAGAAATTTCAGGGCATAGTTGGAAGATTTGTGCTCAATGGACATGGAGAGATAGAAACAGGCATTGTTAAAAAGGCGTCTTCAAGGCCTGCTCATAGCGATAAGGCAGGCATAGTATTAGAAAAGAGATTACAGAAAGAGGCCGCATAATATGCTCACTGATGAGGAGTTCAGGCTCTTTAGAAACTTTATATACGAGGAGTCCGGCATCTATCTAAAAGAAACAAGAAAGGACTTCCTTGAAAATCGGCTGGTAAAAAGGATGAGCGCCACAGGCATTAAGAGCCCTTACTGGTATTACAGGCATGTTACCCAACAGAAGGCAACAGAGCTCTTATGCCTGCTTGATCTTCTGACTGTAAATGAGACATCCTTTTTTAGAAACAAGCCGCAGATGGATCTCTTTAAGAGCATCATACTGTCTGAGCTGATAAAAAAGAAGGAATCCGCAGGTGAGAGAAGGCTAAGGATATGGTCTGCAGGATGCTCCACAGGCGAGGAGCCTTACACTGCTGCAATGATTGTGCTTGACTCAGTGTCATTTATTGAAAAATGGGACATCAAGGTCTATGCCTCTGACCTGAGCCTTACTGCCCTCGCCTCCGCAGCAAAAGGTGAATATGTGATAGAAAAGGTAAATGCTACTGTGGATGACGGCTATATTAATAAATATTTTGAGAAGAGTAGTAGGGGCGAACGGCCGTTCGCCCCTACTTCGGATCAAAATGGATACTGCTATAAAGTAAAAGACGCGGTGAAAAAATTTGTTGTCTTTGACTTTCATAATATGAAAAATGACAACGGCCTGAGAAATCTTGATGTCATCTTCTGCAGGAATGTGATGATCTACTTTGATATGGATGAGCAGAAGAGGCTCATAAACAAATTCTATCAGGGCCTGAACAATGGCGGATATCTGCTCGTCGGGCATGCAGAAAGCCTTCAGGGCATGAATACAGGATTTCAGTTTATGCATAGCTGCGGCGCCACAGCATATAAAAAGGAATAAAGGGGGGAATATATGTTAAAGATCTTATTAGCCGAGGATGATAAAAATTTTGGTCATGTCCTTAAAAAGGAATTGGAGGAGGAGGGTTATCTCGTTGATCTCGCTATTGACGGGGTTGAGGCGGCGCTGGATTTTATTGGCGGCACATACGACTTTGTCCTTCTGGATATAAAAATGCCGAGGCTTGACGGGATAAATGCCCTTAGAATAATTAAGAGGCTCAAACCTGATATCCCTGCCATAACATTTTCAGGAAATGCAGGGAGCGGAGAAATGGCTGAATCTGTCAGGGTCGGCGCAATAAGGTGCCTTACAAAACCCTTTCAGGTTTCACAGCTTAAGGAAGAGATAAAAAAGTATACTGTAAG
>CAKKST010000181.1 GCA_919903585.1 Nitrospiria bacterium
CCCTAAAGATGGGCATGGTGCTCCTTGTTATATGCGTAATTGCTGCCGCTGCGCTTGCACAGGTATACAGCATAACAAGCGTGATCATAAAAAAGAACGATGAAGAGGCAGAGAAGAAGAAGAAAAAGGATGTTATACCGCTCGCAGTAAGATTTGAAGAAAAAGATATTGATGGCAAGAGATACATCCTTGGCTATGATGCAGAGGATAAGATGATTGGCGGGATATTTAAGGCTGCGCCGAGAGGCTATGGCGGTCCAATAAGGATCACGGTTGGCGTTAATCCTGATAATAGCGTGAGCGCGGTTGTCATTACAAAACTTGACCAGACAGAGACCCCGGGTCTCGGCACAAACATTACAAAGCCAAAGTTCCTTGACCAGTTTAAGGGTAAAAAGGGCAGTGAGCTGAAATTAAAAAAGGACAGCGGCGCAATAGACGCCATTACAGCAGCGACTATCTCGTCAAGGGCAGTTGCCAATGGTGTTAGAAATGGCTGGGAGCAATATACTAAGGATGCAGGTGAGAAGAGATGAACAGGTGGCAGGTCTTTATAAATGGAATAATCAAGGAAAATCCTGTCCTGGTATTGCTGATAGGTCTCTGCCCAACATTAGCAACATCAGGCTCTGCAAATGACGGCTTTGGGATGGGAATAGCAGCAACATTTGTATTGATTGCATCAAATATCCTGATCTCTGCTGTGCGCAAATGGACGCCAGACCAGATAAGGATACCGATCTTTATTATAATCATCTCCACCTTTGTTACTATAGTTGATTATACAATGCATGCCGCAGACCCTGTGCTCTATGCAAACTTAGGCGTCTTTGTCCCATTGATTGTTGTGAACTGTATAATCTTAGGGAGGGCAGAGGCCTTTGCATATAAAAATGACGTATTGTCCTCAACCTTAGACGGCATTGGCATGGGGCTTGGTTTTACATTAACCATAACTGTGCTTGGCGCAATAAGAGAGATTATTGGAAATGGGACTGTTACAATTCTCAATTATGAATTAATAAATTTAGGCGAGGGCTTTATGCCTGCACTGGTCTTTATAATGCCGCCCGGCGCATTTCTTGTGATGGGACTTTTGATTGCCGCTAACAGGCTGTTGATAAGGAAAAGGGGCTAAAAAATGATAAGCAATGACATGGCATGGTATATGATAATAATCAGCGCAGTGCTGATTAACAACATTATCCTTATCCGTTTTCTTGCCCTCTGCTCCTTTTTTGGCGTTTCAAACAAGCTTGAGACATCAATAGGCATGGGCATGGCTGTTATCTTTGTAATAGTAATTGCAGGCGCAGCAAGCTGGCTATTATGGCATTATCTATTGCTGCCATTGAAGCTTGAATACTTAAGAACAGCGGCATTTATACTTGTTATAGCAGGACTTGTCCAGTTTTTGGAGATGTATATGAGAAAGGCTATGCCTGCTCTCTATCATGCAATGGGCATATACCTCCCGCTTATTACAACAAATTGCGCTGTCCTTGCAGTGGCGCTTCTTGTTATAGATTACAACCTCGGTTTTATTAATACATTGATATATTCTGTTTCTGTTCCTGTTGGCTATACATTGTCAATAATACTCTTTGCAGGCGTCAGGGAGCGTATAGATATTGCGCCGATACCAAAATTTTTGAAAGGCTATCCAATCATATTTATAACCGCGAGCATAATGTCAATGGCCTTTCTGGGATTCAGCCATTTGTTTGGGTTGTAATGAAGATATTATCCTCTCTCTTGACGGGAGAAGGTTAAAGATATTATCCCTCTCCCTTGATGGGAGAGGGTTTGGGTGAGGGTGAACGAAATATTGAAATAACCCCTCCCCTTTATCCCCTCCCACAAGGGGAGGGGAATTTCGGTGGGAAAAATGCTTTTAGACGCAATAATAAGTTTAGGTGCAATTGGTTTTGTACTCGGTGCAGGATTATCACTTGCAGCAAAGAAATTTGCTGTTGAGGTTGATCCGAGAGAGGCGGCAGCGCAGGCAGTTCTGCCGGGCGCGAATTGCGGGGCATGCGGCTATCCGGGGTGCAGCGGCTTTGCAGCAGCGGTTGCGAGGGGCGAGGCGCCTGTAAATGCCTGTGTTGTCGGCGGCGAGGCCGTAGTAAGGCAGCTTTCTGCCATAATGGGTGTAGAGGCATCTGCAAACGAGAAGAAGGTTGCTGTAATATTCTGCGCAGGCGGGGATAAAGAGGCAAAGAAGAAATTTGAGTATTATGGCGCGCAGGACTGCAGGGCAGCGGTTTTAATTTCAGGCGGGAATAAGAGCTGTCCGAACTCATGTATTGGCCTTGCATCCTGCGTTAAGGCATGCCCATTTGATGCAATGGCAATGAATGACAATGGCCTTCCTGTTGTATTTGAGGACAAATGCACAGGATGCGGCAAGTGCGTAGAGGCATGTCCCAAGCTCATTATAAGCCTTATCCCCATTTCAAAAAAGGTTCATATCAGATGCAGCTCAAGGGACAAGGGCGCGGTTGTAAAGAAGTATTGCAGTGTTGGATGCATTGCCTGCGGGAGCTGCGTTAAGATATGTCCATTTGAGGCAATCACACTCGTTGATAATCTTGCTGTAATAAATTACGATAAATGCACTAACTGCGGCCTCTGTGTTCGTGTCTGCCCGACAAAAACCATCCATGACTACATGAAGGAGAGGCTGAAGGCCTTTATAAATGAAGGATGCAATGGATGCACTATCTGTGCAAAGGTATGTCCTGTGGAGGCCATATCAGGAAGGCCAAAGGAGCTTCATGTTGTTGACCCTGCAAAATGTATCGGCTGCATGATGTGCGTGCCGAAGTGTCCAAAAAAGGTGATTGAGCTTGCTGCGCCTAAAGGTGTAGAGACCGCTACGAAATAAACGGCGGCAGGTTTTTTCCCTCTTCCGTGTAGCTTTCCTTCATCCAGTTTGTAAGGAGGATAAAATTCCTCAGGGGTGCAAAGTCGTCCATTGATATTTTTGTGAAGGATACCCCGTGCCTTGCCTCGTCCTTGCCCTGACTCTTCTGCGACTCAGACCAGACAACAGTTGCCTCTGCATTAATAGACACAAGCTCCTCAGATGATGGAAGAAAGCTCTTAGGTATATAAATTTTTAGAGTAAGATTTGTTGAAAGGGATAATAATTCGGGAAGAATAAGAAGAAGTCCGCCTTCACCAATGGTCTCTGCCTTTGCCTTTTTGAACTTCTGGTTGGAGTCCTTTACCTTGTATTCTATTGGGAAGGAGACATTCTCTACCCTTATAAACCGTCTATCTTTAATGCTGCCCTTTGCACCTTTATCCATAGCCCACCTCTCAATATAAGAAAATTTTATCCCATCATCCCTTTAATGTCAAGGAAAAGCTATGCACGGATAATTTTAAGGGTTTGCAAACCCCGTTAGAAAGCCAGTTACAATAGGAGACAATAGACCAAACAGCGCCGAGGCCGTTGATAGCGGGCTTTCTAACGGGGTAAATACAGAAAAATGCCTTGTATAAGGTCATCTGCCCTGTTAAAATCTTGAAGTTGAAGGGTATTAACTATGGAAAAAGATAGATACGCCGTTGTTGCAGTGGCGAGGGATATTAATAAGCTGTTTCACTATTCCATACCTGAGCATCTGTCAGATAGTGTGTCAGAAGGCATCCGTGTAATTGTGCCCTTTGGCAGATATAAAATAGAAGGCTATGTAACAGGTTTTACAGATAAGGCAGATGTAGAGGATGTAAAGGAAATTATCAGCCTTGTTGATGACAGCCCGCTGCTTACAAAGGAGATGCTTCAGCTTTCTGCATGGATTGCAGATTATTATCTTTCGCCAATAGGCATTGTAATAAAGATGATGCTGCCGTCAGGGCTGGGCGGCGGGGAGCAGCGGTATTTAAGGTTAAAGGATTATAAAGAGGGAGATGTTGCCGCTTCGCTTCAAAAAGAGATTATTAAATATCTTGCTGAAAAAAGCGAGATAAGGTTTGAAACGTTGTCAAAGAGGATAAATAAGAGCGGTCTTTATCAGGCAATAGCACAGTTAAAAAAGAAAGGCGTGGTTGAGGAATTTTCTAAGAAGATAAAAAAGAAGGGGCCAAGCAAGGCAGCCTATTACAAACTAAAGGGTGATGTAATTCCATCAGAGGCAAAAGGGGCAAGGCAGATTGAGGCGCTGAGGCTGATAATGGAAAAAGGTGAGCCGTCCTTGTCTGAGCTAAAGATAAAGGGCATAAGCGCAAACACATTGCAGGGCCTCTGCAAAAAGGGCCTGATAGAAAGGATTGAAAAGGCAATTGCCCGCGATCCCTTTGACTTTATGGATCTAAAGGAAGAAAAAAATATACCAGCCCTTTCTGTTGAACAGGAAGATGCAGTAAAAAAGATTAAAGAGGGGATTGAGTCAGGGCAATTTACTCCCTATCTCCTTCATGGCGTTACTGGCAGCGGCAAGACAGAGGTATATCTAAGGGCGATCTCGCTAATAATGGAGAAAGGACAGGGCGCGATTGTCCTTGTGCCTGAAATTGCATTAACGCCTCAGCTTGCTATGAGATTTAAGGCACGGTTTGGCAATAAGGTTGCGGTGCTGCACAGCAGGCTCACGCCAGCAGAGAGATATGATGCATGGAGGAGGATAAAGAACGGTGATATTTTTGTTGCCATTGGCCCGCGCTCTGCCATCTTCGCCCCATTTAAAGATTTAGGGCTGATTGTTGTTGATGAGGAGCATGACCAATTATACAAACAGGAGGATGGCGTAAGATACAATGCGCGCGACCTCGCGCTTGTACGAGGAAAGATGAACAATGCAGTTGTCATCCTCGGCTCTGCCACGCCTGCAATTGAGACCTATCACAATGCTAAAACAGGTAAATATAATTACCTCACCCTGCCGGAGAGGATAGACAAAAGACCCATGCCTGAGATCAGGGTTGTAAACATGAGAGAGTGTAAGGGCTCTGTCTTCACAGAGGCATTAATAAGGGCTGTTGCCGATCGTCTGGAGAAAAAAGAACAGACGCTTCTGTTTTTAAACAGGCGGGGCTTTGCGCCATTTTTATTATGCAGGGACTGCGGGTTTCATCTTCAATGCCCGAATTGCAGCATATCACTTACATATCACAAATCAGATGAGAAGATAAGATGCCATTACTGTGATTACGAAACCATCCCGCCAGACTCCTGTCCGCAGTGTAAGGGCGCGAATGTAGGTTTTATCGGCCTCGGCACACAGAAGATTGAAGAGGAAGTAAAAAGGCTCTTCCCCAATGCAAGGGTTGCGAGGATGGACAGGGATACAACAGGCGCAAAGATGGCGCATTATGAGATTGTAAAGGGTGTAATTGATGAGGAGATTGATATACTTATTGGCACGCAGATGATTGCAAAGGGTCACGACTTTCCGAGGGTAACACTTGTTGGCGTTATCCTTGCAGACAGCCAGTTATTCTTTCCTGACTTCCGCTCTGCAGAGAAGACCTTTCAAATTTTAACGCAGGTAGCAGGCAGGGCAGGAAGGGGCTATATCTCAGGTGAGTGTATAATCCAGACATATAACCCTGACCATTACAGCATAAGATATGCAATCAATCAGGACTACGCAGGTTTTTATAATGAAGAGATGGGCTTTAGAAAGGAACTGGACTACCCTCCATTTAAGCGCCTTGCCTCAGTCCTTTTAAAATCAAATAATCCAAAGAAGGTTCAGGAGGCAGCCCATAAATTATCATCTATAATTAATCCAATGATTAAGAATAATGATATGGAACTCCTTGGCCCGGTTCCTGCGCCAATCCCAAAATTGAGGGGGAAGCACAGATGGCTTCTGTTGATTAAAGGAAAGAGCCACCAAATAGTCAAGAAGACCATGACAGATGCACGTCATAAACTAACTATTTCTTTTTCACTTTCTGGGATTGATATTGAGATAGACATTGACCCACAGGTCGTGTAACCACAAGAAAAATATGGATAAATAACAAACCCTACCCTTCTTCTATCAAACCACTTGACAGTAAAGGACTCAAGTAATATAATGTCAACATTATCAGATTATTGGGCGTTCACAAAAATTGTGAAGCCCTTGATTGCGCAGATTACAAGAAACAGATCACACAGATTATGAGGATTTTAAATCTGAGTAACCCCTCCTCACTCCTCCCCTTAATTAAGGGGAGGAAGGGTGGGGTTAATCTGTGTAATCATCTAATATAAGGAGGTGCTTTTATGAGTCTCATTAAATGGGATCCCTTCAGGGATTTACTCTCATTGCAGGAGAGGATGAACAAACTGTTTGAGGAGTCTTTGTTCAGAAGCGGTAAGGATCAGGAGGATCTGACAGTTGGCAGATGGTCACCGGCAATAGATGTAATGGAGAATGAACAGGAGATTGTAATTAAGGGAGAGCTTCCGGGTATTGAACTAAAGAATGTGGAGGTCCTGATAAAGGATAATCTCCTTACCCTTCGCGGTGAGAGAAAATTTGAAAAGGAAGAGGAAAAGGAAAACTATCACCGTATTGAAAGGGCATATGGCGCATTCCAGAGGGTCTTTACACTGCCTGCCTCTGTTGAGCAGGATAAGGTAAAGGCAAAGATGAGGGACGGCATACTTGAGATCAGGCTTCCAAAGGCAAAGAAAGAATTGCCAAAGAAGGTTGAGATTGAGGTGAAGTAACAAGGCGGCAAAAGGCTAACGGCTAACGGCAAAGGGCTAAACCTTTCGCCTTTAGCCTATTGCCTTTTGCCATTATTTAATATGGCAAAAGACTATTACAATACATTAGGAATAAAAAAGGGCGCAAGTCAGGATGAGATAAAAAAGGTCTTTAGAAAGCTCGCACGAAAATATCACCCTGATGTAAATCCCAATGACAAGACTGCTGAGCAGAAATTCAAGGAGCTAAACGAGGCATACGAGATATTGGGTGACCCAAAGAA